>NZ_ATYG01000025.1:0-40055 GCF_000427565.1 Carboxydothermus ferrireducens DSM 11255 | reverse complement strand
ATGGGCAGCTCCAAGGTAATAGTAGCCATCAACAAAGACCCGGAAGCTAACATCTTTAAAGTTGCCGATTACGGTATTGTTGGCGATTTGTTTGAAATAGTTCCGCTTTTAACCGAAGAGTTTAAAAAGCTTTTAAAATCGTAAAGGAAGGCATTTTTGCCTTCCTTCTCTAATAAATTTTGTTTAGAAAAAATTGCAAACAAAAGGGGAGGGATTAGGGTGAATGGAATTCCCCAGCGGGAACTTTACTGGAATATAAACCACACAGCCAAGTTTTTAATGTACCCGTTGTTTTTAATCGCCCTGGCGATTTTCGCCTATGGAATGTACCAGCGGTATCAATACTGGAAAATAGGGCAAAAAGCCAGTGTTAAGTGGGATTTCGGAAGATTCTTAAAAGAAACGTTTTTCCAAAGAAGAATCTTAAACGAACTGTATCCCGGCTTAATGCATTTTGGTATCTTCTGGGGTTTTACTGTCTTGTTTTTAACCACTTTAATAGTGGCAATTCAGGCAGACTTCGGGATTAAAGTATTTACCGGCAACGTTTATTTACTTTTTAGCTTTTTAGCCGATGTAGGTGGGGTTGCAGCAATCATTGGTATTTTAATGGCTATTATTCGCCGCTATATTATAAAGCCAGATCGTCTCGATAACAAGCCTGATGATTTAATTTCATTGCTTTTAATTTTAACAATTTTGGTTACCGGTTATATCGTCGAAGGAATCCGCATGGCAGTGGCCGGGGATAACTGGGCGGCTTATTCGCCTTTTGGTAATTTAGTGGCACAGCTATTTACCGGAGCCGATGAAGGAACCCTCAGGCTGTGGCATGTTATTCTCTGGTGGGGGCATATGCTTTTAGCCTTTGGCTTTATTGCCTATATTCCGTATTCCAAATTAATTCACCTCTTCACTGCTCCCATCAACCAGGCTTTGGCGGATCCCCAGAGTGCCAAGACCTTCCCCTTAATTGATTTGGAAGCAGAAGATGCAGAATCCTTTGGGGTATCGACGGTTGAAGAGTTTACCCAGAAACAGCTTTTAGATTTGGATAGCTGTACCCGCTGCGGACGGTGTCAGGATAACTGCCCCGCTTATCTTACGAAGAAGCCGTTATCGCCCAAGAAAATGACCCAGGACCTGAAAGAGGCTCTAAACGAAAGAGCACCGGTGATAATTGCCAGAGCCAAAGCCGAACTGGCCAAAAAAGGATTGGGGGAAGAAGCGGCAACCAGTGAAGTGGAAGGTGCGGTTACAAGGGCATTAATCGGGGAGGTAATTGAAGAAGATACGATTTGGTCGTGTACTACCTGCCGGGCATGTCAGGAAGTCTGTCCGGTCTATGTAGAACACATTCCCAAGACAGTAGAGTTAAGAAGAAATTTAGTCCTAATGGAAAGCTCCTTTCCGCAGGAAGTACAGCTTACTTTTAGAAATATGGAGAATAACGGTAACCCCTGGGGTGTGGGCTGGGCCAGTAGAGCGGACTGGGCGGAAGGTTTGGATGTGCCAATCCTGGGAGAGATGGAAAACCCCGAAGAAATAGAATATCTCTACTGGGTTGGCTGTGCCGGTTCCTTTGATGAAAGAAACAAAAAAGTCTCCCGGGCCTTAGTTAAAATCCTTAAAGCGGCAGGAATTAAGTTTGCCATTTTAGGTACCGAAGAAAAATGCTGTGGCGACTCTGCCCGGAGAATTGGTAATGAATATTTATACCAGATGCTTGCCCAGGAAAATATTGAAACCATGAATAATTATAAAGTTAAGAAAATTATTACCGCCTGTCCGCACTGCTATAATACTTTGAAAAATGATTACCCGCAGTTAGGCGGTAATTACGAGGTGATCCACCACAGCGAGCTAATTGCCAAACTTCTTGGTGAGAATAAGATAAAACTAAATAGCACTGATAACCGGCGCTTTACCTATCATGATTCCTGTTACCTGGGGCGGTATAACCGGGTATTTAATGAGCCAAGGGAAGTATTAAGGAAGGTAGGAGTAAAATTAACCGAAATGAGCAGGAACAGAGAAACCAGTTTCTGCTGTGGCGCCGGTGGTGGACGGATGTGGATGGAAGAAACCCTCGGGGAACGGATTAACGTTGAGCGTACGCGGCAAGCTTTAGCTACCAACCCGGAGGGAATTGCGGTAAACTGCCCGTACTGCCTAACCATGCTTGAAGATGGAATAAAGGCATTTGATAAGACCGAGGAAGTTAAAGTTTACGATATTGCAGAGTTAGTGGCTGAGAAGCTTTAAAGAGGTGAAAGTAATGGCCCGGATTTCAACAATAACTTTGCCTACACCTTATATGGTGGGTGATGTAAACGTATATTTGGTCGAAGATGAAAAGCTTGTTTTAATTGATACAGGAGCACCCACGGATGATTCTTATTTAGCATTGGAAGCTAAATTAAAAAATTTCGGGTATGAAATCCGGGACGTGTCGGAAATAATTGTAACTCATTTTCATCCGGATCATTTTGGCTTGGCTGGTTATTTGGGAAGGATGTTTGATATTCCAGTACGTATTCATCCTCTGGAGATTTACTTTCTCAATGAGGATAGAGAAAAGGTATTAAAAGTGGTTGACGGTTGGGGATTACCACAACAACTGGTTGATGCTGTTGTTCAGCACCAATATAGAATACCTCCAAAATATTTTCAAAATCATTTTTCCATTATACCCCTTTTTCCCGGCGAAACAATAAAGACGGGAGAGTTTGCATTTAAAGTTATTTATACTCCTGGACATTCCCTGGGCCATATTTCATTGTATGAAATGAAAAACAAATATTTCTTCAGCGGTGATTTTATCTTAAAAAATATTTTCCCCAATCCCCTGATATACCAGGTTGAGGGGCAAAGGATTGCTACTTTGCCCCTTTTTTTGGAAAGTTTAAATGAGGTTTACAATTTTCCGGTGAAAATGGTTTTTCCGGCACACCAGGATAAATTTTCTAATTTACAAGAGGTAATAGATAAAATAAAAATCCATTACTTCCAGAAAACCTTTGAGGTTTATGAGAAAGTTAAAGAGCTAAAGAAGGCAAATTTGTTTGAAATTGCGCAGAAAATTTACCCCGATGAAATCAAAGAGCAAACTTACCTGGTTATAAGCAAAGTATTAGGTTGTCTTGACCTTCTCCGGGAAGCAGAACTTGTAGGGGTTAAACATGGAGAATATGTTGTGAGCTCAGACAAAATTTTAGAAGGTAAAAAACTGTTAAATGAAAAGTACTTTTATCTTTACAAACCGGAGGAAGAATTTTAAAATAAGGAGTAAGAAATGGAGGTGTAGGTTATGACCATTACAAAAGAAATGACCATTACAGAAGTAGTCACAAAATATCCCAAAACTATCCCAATTTTTTATAAGCACGGTATGGGGTGCCTCGGGTGTGCTGCGGCCCAATTTGAAAATATTGAACAGGGAGCTCGAGCTCACGGGATTAATATTGATGAGTTAATTGCTGATTTAAATAAAGTAGTGGCAGAACAAGCACAATCATAAAAAAATCGCTCGTGTGAGCGATTTTTTTTTAAATATTGTTAAATACCGGTTTTCTTGTGCCAGCGGTAAAAAAAGTAGGCAATAATTGTTATGAGGATTGCCAGAAAAAGTTGAGCTGGCAGATTGTCTAAATGACCAAAACCGTGACCGAGAAGGGAATACACTACAATTTCCGGGAGTTTTCCTAAAGTAGTGGCCAAAAAGTATGGGGTAAATCGCATGTTGCTAAGTCCTGCTAAGTAGCTTACGATACTTGATGGTAATACGGGAATTAACCGCGCAAAAAATACAACCTTAGGGCCATCTTTGCGGCTAAATGAGTGGACTTTATCTAAATATTCCGGTTTTAAAAAACGGCTTAGAAAATTTCTTCCTAAAAGCCGGGCTGCTAAAAAGGCAATGGTTGCACCCAGAACGCTCCCAGATAGTGAAATTATTATTCCACCCAAAACACCGAAAATAAACCCGTTGGCAGCTACTAAGATAAATAACGGTACTGGCGTAAATAAGGTTTGAATTATGAGGAGTAAAATGCTAATAAATACTGTTAAAAGACCGAAAGAACGTAAATAGCGAGCAAGTTCGGCAGGAGAAGAAAATTGTCGAAAAAAATGACCCAAATTAAATACCACAGCAATAAAAAGAATTAAAAATAGTATTAGTAGGATTGCAGTAGAATACAACCACTTTTTTTGCATTTTACTCTTCTCCATATTAAAACTTCAAGCAAAATTTTAGCAAAGAACTTTTAAAATGAAAAGATTGGGGAGGGCATAATATGAAGCATACTTTATCTGTCCTGGTGTTAAACAAACCAGGGGTACTGGCGCGAATTTCGGGTTTGTTAAGTCGTAGAATGTTTAACATCGAAAGTATAACGGCAGGATATTCCGAAGAACCCAACATTACAAGGATAACAATTGTTGTCCAGGGGGATGATCTTGTCTTAGAACAGGTAATTAATCAGTTATCAAAATTAATTGATGTAATTAAGATTAAAGAACTGCCGATGGAAGAGACTATTGCTCGGGAGTTAGCTTTAATTAAGGTGCGAGCTCTTCCGGAAAAACGGGCCGACATTGTTAATATTGTAAATATCTTTCGTGCCAATATTGTCGATGTAAACCGGGAAACCATGGTGATTGAACTTACCGGTGATGAAGATAAAATTAATGCGTTATGTGAAGTTTTAACCGATCATGGTATTGTAGAAATTGTTCGCACCGGAAAAGTAGCCTTGAACCGAGGACCGCGTCCTGCCAAGGAATTATAAAAAGCTTTGCATATAACCTCCGGAAATGGTTATGCTATTTTCGGAGGTGGAGTTATATGAAAAAAGGGTTACATATATTGCTGCTTTTGGCTTTGTTCTTTGCTGCTGTGGCCTGTACTCCAGCGCGAAAGCCGGCTCCAACAGTTCCTCCGGGAGGTTCACCCACTACTCTACCCACTAATCAAACGGAGTTAAACAAAATTGCAAAGAAAATTGCTCGGGAAGCAGCAAAAACAGAAAAAGTGAAAAAGGCTACCGCGGTAATAACCGGCAGTACAGCGTATGTGGGACTGGATTTGGTGGCGGGAGTGGAAAAAAGCGAAACTGATAAAATTAAAGAAGAAGCAGCTAACCGTGTTAAATCAGCGGAGCCACGCTTAAAAAGGGTTTATGTTACTACTGATGCCGATACAGTAACAAGAATTCGCCATGTGGCCGAGGGTTTGGCTAAAGGAAGGCCGTTATCGTCCTTAATGCGGGAGCTGGATGAAATAAAAAGACGGATGGTCCCCAAACGTAAGTAGCCCGGGTGTAAAGTGCCCCGGGTTTTTCTTTTATTTACCACCCTTTATATGGTAAAATCGAAAAAGGTGGCTAAAGAGAAAGGAGGGAGGGAAGTGTATTTTGAGATTATTAAAGTAGCTTTACCAGCGGTTCTGGAAATGATTTTACACATGATTGTAGGTATAGTTGATACAGCGATGGTTGGAAGGCTTGGGGCAACTGCAGTAGCAGGTGTTAGTCTTGGCGCGCAGATAATTTTTAGTACATTTTTTGTCTTTGCAGCAATTGGTACCGGCGGTGGAGCTTTGGCTGCTCAGGCATTGGGGGCAAAAAAAGAGGAAGAGGTAAAAAAGTTTTTTTCTTACTCGTTGCTTTTGGCTTTTTTTGCCGGGTTTTTGTTATTTTTCTTACCGTACATAGTAGCGATAATCTTGCCTGCCCTTAAAATCGATAAAAATGTTGCCCTGGTAACTATAAGTTATTTAAAAACAATAGGAAAGTTTGCTGTTTTTGCTCTTCTGGTTTTTGTTGGAAATGGCTTACTGCGGGCTATAGGCCAAACCAGGGTTCCCCTTTATACAGCTGTTGTTATTAATTGTTTAAATATTTTTTTAGATTATGTTTTAATATTTGGAAAGCTTGGTTTCCCGAAACTGGGGCCGGGAGGAGCTGCATTAGCTTCTGGAATTTCTCTAACTTTGGGGTCGATTATCGCTTTGGGTTACATTGGATTAATTGAAAAAAAGTTAAGTTTAAAATTTCAATGGCTTGAAATAAGAGTATATTTAAAGAAGATTATACAAATTAGTATTCCTGCGGCTTTAGAAGAAGGCAGTTTTTCGTTAGGGCGGGTGGTGGTAAGTTTTATTCTGGTTAAGCTTGGAGCAGTTAGTTTTGCGGCAAACGAGATTGCCATTTACATTGAGTCCCTTGCTTATATGCCCGGTTACGGCTTGGCAATTGCTGCCTATTCTTTTGCTGCGAGATTTTACGGTGAAGGGAATTATCAAAAGGCAAAAAGCTACATTGAAAAAACGCTAAATTTAACAATTTTTGGGATGGGTTTAATGGGAATAATCTTTTTTTTCCTTCCCCAGCAATTGGGGTTGTTGTTTACAAGAGACGTTGACGTGCTTGAAAAAATAAAAGTATGCCTTAAGATTGGTGCTTTTGAACAGATTCCTACCGGAATTGAAATGGTGCTTGGGTCGGTGTATCGGGGAGTTGGTAACACAAAAATACCTTTTTTCCTTACCACCGCGGGGATGTGGCTTTTTAGACTTCCGTTATTTTGGTATTTGTTCGTTTTAAATAAATACGATGTTTCCTATGCTTGGATGGTTAGCGTGCTTCAATGGAGCATCTTGATGTCAATCTATCTTTACCTTTTTCAGAAAGGCCATTGGTGGTCGGTTACTGAATTGCAGCGGGACCAAGGGTGAGCAACCGGGAAATGGTAATGAAAGTATAGCCTTGTTTTTTTAATTCTTTTATAATTTCTGGCAATACCTGACCGGTTTGTTTACAGGTATCACTGGCATGCATTAAAATTATAGCTCCGGGGTGAATACTGTCTAAAACGCGTTTTAAAATTATCTCTTCTCCGGGATTTTTCCAATCTAAAGAATCAACGCTCCATTGAATGGCAGTATAACCTATTTCTCTTAAGGTTTTGATAACAGTTTTGTTATAATCTCCGTTAGGTAGGCGGATGATTGTTGGAGTCTTATTACTTGCTTCTTTTATGGCTTCATGAGCCAGGAACACTTCTTTTTTAATCTCCTCGGGGCTTAACCCGGTGTAATTTACATGACGGTGTCCGTGGCTACCGATTTCATGGCCGTCCTTGACAATTTCCCGAACTATTTCCGGATGTTGTTTGGCCCAGGGGCCGGAAAGAAAAAAGGTGGCTTTAATATTTTCTTTTCTTAGAGTATTGAGAATTGGCTTATAAGTTTTTGTTCCCCAGCTTAAATCAAAGGTTAGGGCTACAACTTTTTTACTGGTTTCCACTTTGTATACCGGGTAAAAATCGATAATTTGCGGTTTTATTACCGGTTCGGTTAAATAATGGTAAAATACCAATCCAATTAAGATGGCAAAAATGAGGATGAGGGTATATTGCCAGAGGTTTTTGTAATTAAAGAAAAAAACTTTCATCTATAATTCTCCTTTCGGTGGGTTTTGTATAAAACTTATGTGCTAAAAGTTAAAATTATGATTTATTTTCCTACTTGACTTTATTTATAAAATAAGTAATAATAAAAGAGCAGACGGGCGGGTAGTTCAGTGGGAGAACGTCTGCTTGACGCGCAGAAGGTCACAGGTTCGATCCCTGTCCCGCCCACCAGAATAATGGACGGCAACCGGCATTTGCCGGTTTTTTTGTTTTTTTATAGCTTTTTAGCCATTTTTTTAGTGTATATGCTTATTTTTAAACTCATATAATACCAGTAGAAAGAGGTGATTTTAATGAACCAAATTATAATTGCTACAAGTCGTTATGGTGACGAAATAGAAGCGCTCCTAAAGATTGGATTAGCCGAGCAAATCAATAAAGGTTTATTAAATTTGGACAAATATCAAGCCGGGAAGTATAAATTCCTGGCTTTAAATATTATTAAGACAAATTTATTATCTTCTACAAACGACTGTTTTTTGACAAAAGTGAGCTCGATTTTGGCAAAGATTTATGTTGATTTTTGGGAGAAAGATTTAATTTCAAAGATTGCCGCCTTTGAATATCCTTACTTTAAAAGGGAGGAGTTAGAAAGAATAAAAAATAACGCTGTAAAAATATTAACATTGGACCGCGAGAGAGAGGTCGGAAAAAAGATTTATGAGTTTTTGCTGGAAAATTCCCTGATTAATCTTGATGGCTTTATTCTTTTTCGTTTGCAAAAAGAGGTAAGTGAAATTTATCATTCCCTTGACCTGGCGGTGGAAGAACAAATTTTGGAAAAAGAATATCAGGAGTTTATAAAGGTTGTAAAGTGTTTTCTTGAAATTCAGCCGGTTAAAGTAAGAATGGTTCAGGTTTTTTGGGTTAATGGATATTTAGTATTAGTCGATGAACACCAAAGGAAAGTTGAGGACGAGTTTATTGAAAATTTATTAACCCAAAGCCAGAGGTTATTTCTTGAAGATATCTTAATTAGCGCATTAATATCTTTAGCTCCAGAAAAAATTATTATTCACCGGCATGATGACTCATTAAATTTTGATCTTAAACCAATTAAAGATATTTTTGAGGAGAGGGTTGAGATATGTACAAAATGTGAGGGTTACCGGGAAGGGTAAAAAAAGAAAAAAATTATTGACTTGGGGTTAGTCTATAAGGTAAACTTTTGCAATAAAAATAAAATATTTCTAAGAGACGAGTTGAGACGAGTTGAGTTTAGAGGAGCTGAGCTGAGGGCGGGTTAGTACGGGATTAGAGTAAAACCAGCACTCAGTTTGGTGCTGGTTTTTTGTTTCTGTGGTAAAAAATGGTTTTAAAGGAGGTACGAGGTTGTTTGTGGATTTAAAGATTTGGGAAGATTTATTGAAAAGTAATCGGTTTTTAGTTTTTGCCGGTCCTTGTGCTGTGGAAAATTTAGAGCAAATAATAGAGACGGCGAAAATTGTTAAGGACAGTGGAGCTGTTGGTTTAAGGGGAGGAGCTTTTAAGCCGAGAACCCGGCCAGAAAGTTTTCAGGGGTTAGGCGAGGAGGCTTTGAAATATTTGGCATTAGCCAAAGCCGAAACAGGACTTTTAGTGGTTACGGAAGTAGTTGATGAAGATTCTCTTAATAAAGCTTTACCTGTAGCCGACATCTTACAGGTAGGCAGTCGAAATATGCAAAACTATGCTTTGTTAAAACTTTTAGCAAAAGTTGATAAACCGGTACTTTTAAAAAGAGGTTTAGCTGCTACCCTGGAAGAATGGTTGGGAGCGGTTGCGTATCTTGAAAAAGGAGGTAACAGAAAAATAATTCTATGTGAAAGAGGTATTAGAACTTTTGAAACGATGACGCGAAATACGCTTGACATCAGTGCGGTTCCGCTACTAAAAAAGCTAACTCCTTATCCGGTAATTGTTGATCCCAGCCATGCTGCCGGGCGCAGGGATATTATACCGTCTTTAGCTAAAGCAGCGGTTGCGGCGGGAGCGGATGGGCTCTTAATAGAGATTCATCCGGAGCCAGAAAGAGCGTTAAGTGATGGTCAGCAGTCTTTAAATTTTCAGGAATACGAACAGTTGATAAACGAATTAAAGCCATGGGTGCATGTGGCGGGAAAAAGGTTATAAAAAGAGAGGAGAAGGGACGAGATGAGCAAAGTTTATTCGGAGTTAGATTTAACTCCTAATTGGGAAGAGTATTGCGCTTACGCAAAACATTACCAGGTTGTGCCGGTAATGGTTGAACTTTTAGCCGACACTTTTACTCCTATTACCTTATATCAACATTTGGCACTGGGTAAAGGAATTTCCTTTTTACTGGAAAGTGCACCGGGGAATGAAAAAATGGCCCGTTTTTCCTTTATTGGTTATGATCCGTTTAAAGTGTTAACCGGTCGCAATCTGGAGGTTGTTTCGTCACAGCTTTTTAACTTAAAAGGACCGCCTATAGCCGGGTTACCTTTTTACGGAGGAGCTGTAGGGTATTTTAGTTACGGCCTTGTATATGAACTGGAAAATTTGCGGAGTTGCCGACATGCCCGGGATGATGAAGAACTTTTTCGTTTAATGTTTCCGGAGAAAGTTTTGGTATTTGACCACCGTTATCATACCCTGAAAATCGTGATAAATACCCTTCCTCAAAAAGAAGGTGAAAAAACCGCATACCGGCGGGCACAGGATTCAATTAAAGAGATAATCGGTAAGTTAACTAATCTAACAACTTCTGAAAATTGGGCATTAACTATTAAGCCAGAACGAAGTATTTGTAATGCGACTATGACTAAAAAGGATTTTTGCACTATGGTGGAAAAGGCCAAGGATTATATTAAAGCGGGAGATATTTTTCAGGTAGTTTTATCCCAGCGTTTTTCCTTCCCTTGCCTGGAAGCGCCTTTTAATATTTACCGGCGTTTGCGGCGGCTTAACCCTTCTCCCTACATGTTTTTCTTGGATTTTGGCGAGCTCAAACTTATAGGGGCTTCACCGGAAATGCTGGTGCGGCTGGAAGGGGGGATAGTAGAGACCAGGCCAATTGCCGGCACCAGACCAAGAACCGGTCAGCCGGAGGAAGATTTACGCCTTGCGCGGGAACTTCTGGCCGATGAAAAAGAACGGGCAGAACATTTGATGTTGGTAGATTTGGGACGAAACGACCTGGGCAAAGTTTGTCGACCGGGCAGCGTTAAAGTAACTGAGTTTTTTAAAGTTGAGGAGTTTTCTCACGTAATGCACCTTGTTTCCACCGTTCAAGGAGAAGTAGAAAAGAAATTTAATTCCGTTGATGTGCTAAAAGCGGTGTTTCCTGCAGGAACCGTTTCCGGAGCACCTAAGATTAGGGCAATGGAAATCATTGATGAGTTAGAACCGGTACCTCGAGGGCCTTATGCGGGAGCGGTAGGATATATAAGCTTTAGCGGGGAAATGAATACGTGCATTACCATTCGAACCCTCTGGATAAAAGATGAAATGGTTTATTTTCAAGCCGGGGCCGGGATTGTTTGGGATTCGGATCCCGAGCGAGAATACCAAGAAACAATAAATAAGGTCCAGGCAATGGTGGAGGCGGTAACGGGTGCAGCTGAATTTCGTTGTAACGGGGGGGTTAATAAGTGATTTTACTGATAGATAATTACGATTCTTTTACCTACAACTTGGTGCAATATTTGGGTGAAATAGGGCACCAGGTTGTGGTCCGGCGTAATGATCGCATAACCCTTTCGGAGATTAGAGAGATGAAGCCAACCCATATCATTATTTCTCCCGGGCCTTGTACTCCTAATGAAGCGGGGATTTCGTTGGATGTAGTACGCTTTTTTGCTGGAAAAATACCAATTTTAGGAGTTTGTCTGGGGCACCAGGTGATAGGTCAGGCCTTTGGTGGAAAGGTTATCCAGGATAAAATTCCGGTGCATGGGAAAACTTCTCTAATATACCATGATGGTCAGGGAATTTATAAAGGGTTACCAAATCCATTTCGAGCTACGCGTTATCATTCCCTGGTCGTAGAAAAAGAGGGATTACCCCAGGAACTTATAATAACAGCAACTACTGCAGAGGGAACAATCATGGGAATCCGCCACCGGACTTGGGCAGTAGAAGGGGTACAGTTTCATCCGGAATCGATAATGACCGAGTATGGTAAAGAATTATTGCTTAATTTTCTTGAGTATCAAGCTTAAGGTAAAAAGGGGAGGCGAGTTTTGGTGAGAGAAGTATTAGAGAGATTGATGAGAGGAGAAAACTTAAATTTTTCTGAAGCACTGGCCACAATGAACGAACTCATGGAGGGAAAGTATACCGAGGCGCAGGTGGCGGCATTTTTGGTGGCGTTAAAAATGAAAGGGGAAACGGAAGAAGAAATTTCCGCTTTTGCGCTGGCGCTGCGGGAAAAAGCAAGACGGGTAATTACTCAAACTGAAGGATTGGTGGATACCTGTGGAACCGGTGGAGACGGTCGGCAAACTTTCAATATCTCTACTGCAGCTGCTTTTGTCGTTGCCGGTGCCGGTATACCTGTGGCAAAACACGGAAACCGAAGCGTTTCCAGTCGTTCCGGTAGTGCCGATGTTTTAGAAGCTCTGGGGGTGAACATTGATTTAGATGCCCAGGAAGTGGCCCGCTGTGTTGATGAAATAGGTATTGGTTTTCTTTTTGCTCCAAATTTGCATCCAGCTATGCGGCATGTGGCTAAAACTCGGCGGGAGATAGGTGTGCGGACTGTCTTTAATATTTTGGGACCTTTAGCAAACCCGGCAAATATTGTGGGCCAGGTATTAGGGGTTTTTACTCCTGAGCTGCAGGAAACCCTGGCGAAAGTTTTAAAAAATTTGGGGGTGGAACGAGCTTTTGTAGTTCACGGACACGGAGGACTGGATGAGGTTTCGCTAACTGGTCCTACCCGGGTTTTTGAATTAAACCGGGGTAAAATAGAAAGTTACCTTTTTGATCCGCTTTCTTACGGTTTTTCTTACTGCAGTTTAAAAGATTTACAAGGGGGAGATGCTTTCGAAAATGCCCGGTTATTGCAGGAAATTTTAGATGGGAAACCGGGACCATTGAGAGATGTAGTGCTTTTAAATGCTGCTTTTGGCATAATGGCCGGGGGTATAAATGATTTTCGGGAAGCGCTTGTAATGGCCCGGGAAAGTATTGATAAAGGGTTGGCAGCAGAGAAGCTGGAAAAATTGCGCCGTCTAAGTCATGAAATAAAGGAGGCGGGGTGATGTTCCTCGAAAAAATTGTCCAGGTTCGTCGGGAAAAGGTTAGACAGGCCAAAAATAAAATTCCTTTTTGGGAAATGCGAAAGATGGCGGAAGAACAGGTCAGCCACCGTTTGCCCCTTTCCCTCAGTCAAGCTTTACTTAGAGAAAAAGCAAAAGGGAAGGTGGGAGTAATTGCCGAGATTAAAAAGGCGTCTCCTTCCAAAGGTGTGTTACGGGAGCAGCTTGATCCGGAAGAAGTAGCTCAGGTATACGCTAAAAGCGGGGCAGCAGCGATTTCAGTTTTAACGGAGGAGGATTATTTCTTGGGGTCACCGGAGTATCTTAAGGCAGTGAGGGCGGTAGTTTCGTTGCCCATTTTACGAAAAGATTTTATTTTAGATCCCTATCAAATTTATGAAGCTAAGGTACTGGGTGCAGATGCCGTTCTTCTTATAACTTCTCTTTTGGCGGCAGAAGAATTAAAGGAAATGATTAAAATAACCGAAGGCCTTGGCATGGAGGCGTTGGTTGAGGCTCACAGTTTAGGGGAAGTCGAGAAAGCTTTAACAGCAGGAGCAAGGCTAATTGGCATAAACAACCGCGACTTACGTACCTTTGCCACTAACATTGATGTTTCGTTAAAACTGGCCCCCGTTCTAAAAGAGGCGGGAGTAGTGATGGTAAGTGAAAGCGGTATTCGAAGCAAAGAGGATATCAAAGCTTTAATGACTGCAGGTTATCACGGAATTCTCATCGGTGAAGCATTAGTGCGGGCTCCAGATCCCGGGAAAGCATTGGAGGTGTTGCTGGCATGAGGGTAAGGGTAAAAATTTGCGGGATTAGAGATAAGGAAACTGCCCTGAAAGCTTCCCTGGCTGGAGCTGACGCCATAGGTTTTGTCTTCGCTAATAGTCCGCGGCAGGTTAAGCCAGAAGTAGTCAGGGAAATAACGGAAATTCTTCCCCCGTTTGTTGCCACCGTAGGAGTTGTGGCTAATATGGATGTGGAGAAAGTGGCTCAAATAGCAGTGTCCTGCAATTTAGATGTTGTTCAGCTTCACGGTGGCGAAAGTCCTGAATATTGCGGTAAGCTTAAGGAGAAAATTCGCGCTAAAATTATTAAAAGTATCCCTGTACCGATAGAAACTGATACCGAAGAACTTAAGAGGCAGATAGCAATTTACGAAAAGTATGTTCACGCTTATCTTTTTGATACGTCTTCCGGCAATACATTTGGTGGTAGCGGGAAAACCTTTAACTGGCAAATTCTTCAGGGGCTGAAGATAGAAAAGCCCTGGTTTTTAGCCGGAGGCCTAAATCCTGAAAATGTTGGGAAAGCCTTACAGCAGGTCAAACCTTATGGTGTTGATGTTTCCAGCGGGGTGGAAAAAGCCCCGGGAATCAAGGATTATATCCGGATAGAAGCATTTATCCAAGCGGTCAGGAGGTCGGAAAATGAGTTTAAAAAACTATAAATTGCCAGATGCGCGAGGGTATTTTGGCCCCTACGGTGGGCAGTTTGTACCAGAAACTTTAATGGCAGCGTTAGAGGAGCTGATAGAGGCTTACGAGGAAGTTAAAAATGATCGTTCATTTCAAGCTGAATTGACCTTTTATTTGCAACATTATGCCGGACGGCCTACGCCTCTTTATTTTGCTGAGAGTCTATCCCGGTATGTAGGAGGGGCAAAGATTTATCTAAAACGGGAAGATCTTGCCCATACCGGTGCCCACAAAATTAACAATACCATAGGGCAGGTTCTGCTGGCGCGGCGTATGGGCAAAAAAAAGGTAGTGGCGGAAACCGGTGCCGGCCAGCATGGAGTAGCTACCGCTACGGCGGCGGCAAAGTTTGGGTTGGAGTGTACTATTTTTATGGGGGCAGAGGATGTCCGCCGGCAGGAATTGAATGTGTACCGCATGCGCCTTTTAGGTGCGCAAGTGGAAAGTGTAACTTCCGGTAGTCGTACTCTTAAAGATGCTATGAATGAGGCCATTCGCTACTGGGTTACTCATGTTCGGGATACTTACTATGTCCTTGGTTCGGTTGGCGGACCACATCCCTATCCCACGATTGTTCGGGATTTTCAAAAGGTGATCGGGGAGGAAACCAAAGCGCAAATCTTAGCGCAGGAAGGAAGACTCCCTGACCTAATTGTAGCGTGTGTTGGTGGGGGAAGTAATGCTATAGGGATGTTTTATCCTTTTCTTGAAGAGGATGTGCGGTTAGTTGGAGTAGAAGCGGCAGGATTAGGGCTGGAAAGCGGGCGGCATGCTGCTACCTTAAGCCGGGGTAAGGTGGGAGTTTTACACGGAGCTAAATCTTATGTTTTACAGGATGATCGAGGCCAGATTGTAGAGGCTCATTCCATTTCGGCAGGATTGGACTACCCCGGGGTAGGACCGGAACATGCGTACCTTAAAGATATTGGTAGGGTGGAGTATACAGCAGTTACCGATGAAGAAGCTTTAGAAGCATTCAAACTTCTGGCGAAAACGGAGGGTATTCTGCCTGCTCTGGAAAGCGCTCATGCTGTAGCCAAGGGAGTGGAGCTTGCCCGGGAGCTTGAGTCAGAAAAAATAGTAGTAATCAACCTTTCCGGCCGGGGTGATAAGGATGTCTACACCGTGGCCCGCGAATTGGGGGTGACCCTTGGTGAGTAGGATTGGTCAAGTATTTGCGGAAAAACGGAGTCGAGGGGAAAAAGCCCTTATTGCCTATACGATGGGAGGAGACCCAAATCTTACTTTTTCTCTGGAAATTATCAAAGCCCTGGCGGCGGCTGGTGCCGACCTTATTGAAGTGGGCTTACCTTTTTCTGACCCTTTAGCCGATGGACCGGTGATTCAGAGAGCCGGGCAGCGGGCCCTGGCTGCCGGTATCGGTCCGGAAGAAGTACTGGCATTGATAGCGGCTGCCCGCCAGGAGCTATCTTTGCCGCTGGTCATTATGTCCTACCTCAATCCGATTCTCCAAATAGGTGTAGACGAGTTTTTGCGGCGGGCAGCGGGGGCTGGAGCTGATGGTCTGATAATCCCGGACCTTCCGGTGGAAGAAGGAAAAGAAATAAGGGTGTCGGCCGCGGGATACGGCCTTGACTTAATTCCTTTGGTTGCTCCCACAACCGGGCAAAAGCGGCTTGAAAAGATTGTGGGTCAAGCTTCAGGATTTATTTATTGTGTGTCTGTAACCGGGGTCACGGGGGCACGGGATAGTTTGCCAGCAGAGGTTATATCTTTATTGCAAAACGTAAAAAAGTTAACCGAGTTACCCGTTTGTTTAGGATTTGGGATTGGGAAACCAGAGCAGATAGCATACATTAAAGATTACTGCGATGGTGTAATTGTGGGAAGTGCATTAGTAGAGATTATTGAAAACTATGTTCAAAATAAGATGGAGAAAGATAAGGTTTTAGAATTAATAGCCACAAAAGTACAAACATTAAAATCAGTTTTATAATTGCTCTATTATAAAAAATCTACTACCGCAGAAGCTCTAAAAATTAAACGAGCTTATGCGGTATTTTTATTTATTGCTTTTAAAACAATTATTTGCTATATTTTAAATAATTGAGGAGGTAAAAAGAATTATCGTGAAAATATCCGAACTAATCCTTCCACCTATAATCGGTGGCTTTATAGGTTGGCTTACGAATTATTTGGCAATTTTAATGCTTTTCCGTCCGTATCGTCCTTTAAAAATAGGTTTTCTTACTTTTCAAGGGGTTATTCCTAAACGTCACCGGGAAATTGCTAAAGCGTTAGGGGAGTTAGTCGAAGAACAGTTGTTATCCCAGAGAGAGCTCATTGAGTTATTGACTTCTGAAGAAAATAAACAATTATTTGCTGAAAAAATTCTACTGGCGGTAAAAGAAAAGCTTAGCACTCTTTTTCCGGTATTACCGGAATACTTGCGACAAATTGTAATTAGAACTCTTTTAAATTATTTTAAAAATGAACTGCCTTCAGTAGTAAATAAAATAATTTTATCTTTGGAAACTGATTTGCAAAATAAGGTTAAAATTGGAAAAATAGTGGAAGAAAAAGTATTGCAATTTGATTTAAAAACCCTGGAAAAAATCTTAACTTCTTTAATGAAAACGGAACTTTCCTACATAGAAGTTTTTGGTGGAGTAATAGGGTTTATTATTGGGATAATACAGGTCATGCTTAATATTTTTTTAAAATAGATAGGAGGCAGGATAATGATAAGTTTGAAGTTTCCCAATAATGAGGTACGGGAATTTCCTGAGAATATTACCGCTCTGGAAGTAGCTAAAACGTTAAGTCCCAGATTGGCCAAGGAAGCCCTTTGTGCTTCGATAAACGGTAAATTAATTGATTTAAGTCAGAAGATTTCCGAAAGCGGAGAATTTCGCCTTTATACCTTTGAAGATGACGAGGGTAAAGATGTTTTCCGGCATAGTTCGGCACACCTTATGGCGCAAGCGGTTAAAAGGCTTTTCCCCAAGACCAAACTTGCTATTGGTCCGGCGATTAAGGACGGATTTTATTATGATTTTGACCCGGAAGAAAGTTTTTCTCCGGAAGATTTAGAAAAAATTGAGGCGGAAATGGAAAAAATCGTAAAAGAAGACTTGCCTATTGAACGCTTTGTTCTCTCCCGGGATGAGGCAATAAAGTTTTTTGAAGAAAAAGGCGAAATTTATAAAGTGGAATTAGTAAAGGATATTCCTGAAGGAGTGGAAATATCTTTTTACCGTCAGGGAGAGTTTGTGGATTTATGCACAGGGCCTCATGTGCCTTCAACCGGGTATCTTAAGGCTTTTAAACTTTTAAATATTGCCGGAGCTTACTGGCGGGGAAATGAAAAAAATAAAATGTTGCAAAGGATTTATGGTGTATCCTTTCCGAAAAAGAGCATGCTTACTGACTACTTAAACTTTTTGGAAGAAGCTAAAAAGCGGGATCATCGCAAAATTGGTCAGGAACTGGATCTTTTTAGCCTGCAAGAAGAAGGCCCCGGCTTTCCCTTTTTCCATCCCAAAGGGATGGTAATTAGAAATGAGCTGGAAAATTTCTGGCGGGAAAAACATCGTTTGGCGGGATATCAGGAAATAAAAACTCCAATAATTTTAAACCGGGAATTATGGGAGAGAAGCGGTCACTGGGCGCATTATAAAGAGAATATGTACTTTACCAAGATCGACGACCAGGATTATGCGATAAAGCCGATGAACTGTCCGGGAAGTATTTTGGTTTATAAGAATAAGCTTCACAGCTACCGGGAGTTTCCAATAAGGCTTGCTGAGTTGGGTCTGGTACACCGGCACGAATTATCCGGTGTTCTCCATGGGTTGATGAGGGTTCGGTGCTTTACCCAGGATGATGCTCACATTTTTATGTTGCCGGAACAGGTTAAAGATGAGATTATCGGGGTAATTAATTTAATAGATGAGTTTTACCGGCTGTTTGGATTTGAATATCACGTTGAACTCAGTACCCGACCGGAAAATTCCATGGGTAGCGACGAATTATGGGAGTTGGCAACCAATTCTTTAAAAGAGGCTTTGGAGGAAAGGGGATTACCTTATAAAATTAACGAAGGGGACGGAGCATTTTATGGTCCTAAGATCGACTTCCACTTAAAAGACTGTCTTGGACGGACCTGGCAGTGTGGAACCATCCAGCTTGACTTCCAGATGCCGGAAAAATTTGATTTAACCTACATTGGTGAAGATGGGCAAAAACATCGGCCGGTAATGATTCACCGGGTGGTTTTTGGGAGTATTGAAAGATTTATCGGCATTTTAATTGAGCACTACGCCGGGGCTTTTCCGGTTTGGCTTTCTCCGGTGCAGGTAAGGGTAATTACCGTGGCTGAACGCCATCGGGAATACGGGCAGGAGATTTACCAAAAACTTTTTAATCAAGGGGTAAGGGTTGAATTAGATGACCGGAATGAAACTATTGGGTATAAAATCCGGGAAGGGCAAATGCAAAAAATACCGTATCTTTTAATTGTTGGTGATAAGGAAATTGAACAAGGATCAGTGGCGGTCAGAAAAAGAGGTGTTGGCGATCTTGGCCAAAAACCCTTTGCGGAATTTATAGAGGAGCTTCTGGCAGAGATAAGGGAGAAAAGATAGTTGACAGTAAAAATTAACCGTGTTATCATTTCAAGGGAAAGAAAACAAAGTAGAAGCCACCTGCTTCTCACCTGAAAGCCGTTTGAGGCTTTGGGTTAATATTGAAAAGCAACGTGTGTCTGCTTTTCAGCTACTTTTGGGAAAAAGCGGGTGGAAGCCCGCTTTTTATTTTTAACATTTTTTCTGGAGGTGGACAGTTATTACCAAGGATTTACGGATTAATGAAGAAATCAGGGCTAAGGAAGTGCGGGTAGTAAAGGAAGATGGCACTCAACTTGGTATTATGCCGTTAAAAGAAGCCCTGAAAATTGCTGAAGAAATGGAGCTTGACTTAGTGGAAATTGCACCTACAGCAAAGCCGCCGGTTTGCAAGATCATGGATTACGGCAAGTATCGTTACCAGCAGAGCAAGAAAGAAAAAGAAGCCCGAAAAAAGCAAAAGATCATTAACGTCAAAGAAATTAAGATACGTCCCACAATTGAGGAACACGATTTTCAGGTAAAGTTAAAAAACGTCCTTCGGTTTTTGGAAGACGGGGATAAAGTAAAAGTTACCGTAATGTTTCGCGGAAGAGAGTTGTCCCACCCGGAAATTGCTTATGAACTTTTAAATAAAATGGCCCAAGAGGTTGGCAGTATTGCGGTAGTTGAACGACCTGCCAAACTTGAGGGTAGAAATATGATTATGATATTAGCACCAAAGTCATAAGGAGGAGGAAATATTATGCCTAAAATTAAAACCAAAAAAGCTGCAGCCAAGCGGTTTAAGAAAACCGGTTCTGGCAAAATTAAGCATTTTCATGCTTTTCACAGCCACCTATTAGGTCACAAAACGTCTAAAAGAAAGAGAAGACTTAGAAAGTCTGCTATAGTCAGCAAAGGGGATATGAAGATTATCAAAAAGATTTTACCGTATTAAAGGATACTTTCTTTATTAAAGAAGCATAAGGAGGTTTTATTATGCCAAGAGCAAAAAGTAGTGTAGTTTCAAGAAAACGCCATAAAAAAATATTAAAGTTAGCAAAAGGTTATTTTGGGGCCAAAAGTAAACTTTTTAGAGTAGCCAAACAGCAAGTAATGAAGTCCTTAATGTATGCCTATCGGGATAGAAGGGCAAGAAAAAGAGAGTTTAGAAAGCTTTGGATTACCCGAATCAATGCTGCCGCACGAATGCATGGACTTACTTACAGCAGGATGATGAATGGCTTAAAGAAAGCCGGGGTAGAAATTAACCGGAAAATGCTTGCGGATTTAGCGGTTAACGATAAAAATGCTTTTGCCGAGCTTGTGGAAATTGCCAAGAAAAATTTATAAGATGAAGGGTTTTGGTGAAAGTGTTGGCAATCAATACGAAAAAAGAAATAAACTTTTTTAGACGATTAACTCCTTCGCAAATCCTGGTATTGGGATTTGCAGGAGTTATTCTTTTAGGTACAGTTTTATTAATGCTGCCGATTTCAACCAAAGATGGTACGGTTACTCCCTTCTTAGATGCCTTATTTACCGCCACTTCGGCGGTCTGCGTTACAGGTCTTGTGGTAGTTGATACGGGAACGTACTGGTCGCTTTTTGGGCAAATTGTTATCCTGCTGTTAATCCAGGTGGGCGGCCTGGGTTTTATGACTATTGCCACGCTGTTTGCTATTCTTTTGGGCCGCCGGATTAACTTACGTGAGCGGATAGTTATTCAGGAAGCATTAAACCAGGCCAGTTTAGAGGGAATTATTAAATTAACCAAACAGGTTATTTTATTTACCTTTAGTTTTGAGGGAGTTTTTGCAGTTATTTTGGGGTTAAGATTTTCTTTAGATTACGGCTTTATTAAGGGAATGTGGTTTGGGGTTTTTCATGCGGTGTCCGCTTTTAATAATGCTGGTTTTGATTTAATCGGAAATTTTAAAAGCTTAACCCCTTATGTTGGGGATGTTATAGTTAACCTTTCAATTGCTATTTTGATTATTGCCGGAGGAATTGGTTTTTACGTTATTTCCGAGCTTTTTAATTTGAGAAAAAAAGGACGGTTATCCCTACATTCCAAAATAACGTTAATGACTACCGGACTTTTACTTTTGGTCGGTACTTTGGTTATCTTTGTCATGGAATACAACAACGATAAAACTCTGGGAGCTTTACCTTTTGGTGAGAAAATTTTAGCGGCTTTTTTCCAAGCTGTTACGCCTCGAACGGCTGGATTTAATACTGTAGATATTGCGGCTCTTCATCCGGCAACCCAGTATTTTATTATTATCCTGATGTTCATCGGTGCTTCACCGGGGTCGACAGGAGGTGGGGTTAAAACCACTACTTTTGCGGTATTAACCTTAGCGGTGATCAATATTATTCTTGGTCGGGATGAGATCCTGGTTTATAACCGGCGTTTGCCCAGGGAACAAATTTTTAAAGCAATCGCCATTGTCATGATTTCCCTGTCATTAATAAATATTGTTACTTTTATTCTCACCTTTACTGAAGGACACAATATTTTGATGAATATGTTTGAAACTGTCTCCGCTTTTGGCACGGTAGGGCTATCGATGGGCTTAACGCCGAAGTTATCGGAACTTGGCAGGATTTTAATAATATTAATGATGTTTTTTGGCAGGGTTGGTCCGCTTACCATTACTTATGCCCTTGCGCAGCGGCGGAAAAAAGCTTTGTTTACTTTGCCGGAAGAAAAGGTAATGGTTGGATAGGAGATGAAATTTATGGAGTCCAAACAGTTTGGAGTTATCGGTCTTGGCCGTTTTGGTTCCAGTGTGGCCAAGACTCTAAGTGATTTGGGGTATGAGGTTTTGGCTATTGATAGTAGTGAAGAGCGGGTGGAGGAAGTAAAAGATTTTGTCACCCACGCAGTATGTGCCGATGCAACGGATGAGCAAACTCTAAAAGCCGTTGGTATAAAAAATTGTGATGAAGTGGTTGTAGCAATCGGACAGGAAATGCACAACAGTATCTTAATTACTCTGATTTTGAAGGAATTGGGAATAAAGAAGGTTTGGGCCAAAGCTCAGAACGACTTGCACGGTAAGATATTGGCTAAAGTTGGGGCTGATGTGGTGGTTTATCCGGAAAAAGAAATGGGAGTAAAAGTAGCAAATAAAATGGTGGCAAACAACATATTGGAATTTATTGACCTGTCCGATGAATATTCTATTTTGGAAATAAACATTCCACCGCGTTATGCTGGGAAAACAATCAAGGAAATTGATGTTCGGGCTAAATATGGTTTTACCATTTTGGCGATAAAACGCGGGGAGCAGTTGGTAATTTCTCCGTCGTCCGATGAGGTGCTGCAAGTGGGAGATATTTTAGTGTTAATTGGGCGGAACGAAAACTTTAAAAAGTTGGAGCGGGATATTGGTGATTAAGAAAATATCCAGCCCGGAAAACTCATTTTATAAAGAGTTGAAAAAATTATATCAAGATAGCGCCTTTCGGCGCAAAAATGGAATGTTTATTGTGGAAGGTGAAAAGCTTGTTTTTGAATTAATTACTGATAATTGGCCTCTAAAATATTTAGTTGTAAGTGAAAGCTACTGGCAGGCCAAAAAAATTGATGATGACGGTGTGAAGATTGTGGTTTTAACGGACCAGTTGTTTAACAAAATTTCCGAATTAGTTACGCCACCGGGGATTCTGGCGGTAGCTTGTATGAAGTCTTTATCCTGGCCCGCCGGTAAAGATGGTGCGTTTTTAGTTCTTGACGGTCTTCAGGACCCCGGAAATGTAGGCACGTTACTAAGAGCTGCTTTTGGGTTTGGTGTTTCCGGGGTAATTTTGTTACCTCCCGCAGTTGATATTTATAATCCAAAAGTTATAAGGGCTTCCGCGGGGACCGCTTTTAAGTTTCCCGTATTGAGGATGGAAGCGGACGAACTAAAAGATATAATCTTAAAAAATAATATACCGTTATTTTTAGCGGAAAGCGAAGGAGGGATACCTCTAACTGCCGTTAACTTTCCGGCAAAATTTTTTATTGCTGTTGGTAATGAAGGAAAGGGCATCAGTTTGGCGTTGAAAAGTCTTCCGCATCAAAAAGTTTCAATCCCCATGCCTGGAAAAATAGAATCTTTAAATGCTGCACTTGCTGGCGGAATTATTATATATGAATGGGCCAAAAACAGGTATAACTTGTAGTATTTTTTGAATTGTGCTATAATTAACGTAGAATTTTCAAGGGGTGGGTGGCATGGGGGAGTATTTAGCAAAGTTTTGGTGGAGCGTATTTGAGGCTACCGGTTCCTTGACAGCTTACTTAATTTATAAAAAGTTAATTAGCTATAAAAGGCAATGACCGGGAGGAGTAAGTTGGATGCTGACCATCCAGGGAGAAAGGGCCGCGGACTGAAAGCCCTTTTATGGCAGGCCGACTGAAGTTCGCCCGTGAGCTTTCCGCTGAAAGGTAAGTAGGCGGCAACGGATTCTTCCGTTAGCAAGTAAGAAAGGGATAACCCTTTCTGCAGAGTGAGCTTTATGGCTAAGTAGGGTGGTACCGCGGAACTTTAGCTTTCGTCCCTAAAACGGGCGAAAGCTTTTAATTTTATATAGGAGGGATTGAATTTGCATAATGAAGAACTGTGGCAGAAATACTTAGGAGAAGTAAGTAGAGTTTCCGATTTAAATGAACTGCAGACGGTAAAGGTCAAGTTTTTGGGGAAAAAAGGAGAAGTGACCCTTGCTCTTAAAAATTTAAAAAATTTACCTCCGGAACTAAGGCCCGAAGCGGGGCACAAGATTAATACCGTAAAAAAGTTAATAGAGGAAGATTTGGAGAAACGAGAGCAGGAGCTTTTGCAGAAGGCCCTGGAAGAGAAACTGAGTAAAGAGGCAATTGATGTGACACTACCCGGTTATTCTCTGAAACTCGGCAAGCTCCATCCTCTGACTCAAGTACAGCATCGGATAGTAGAAATCTTTACTTCAATGGGGTTTTCTGTGGCTACGGGTCCGGAAATTGAAAAAGATTACTACAATTTTGAAGCCCTTAACTTACCTAAAGACCACCCTGCCCGGGATATGCAGGACTCCTTTTATATTACCGAGGAAGTGTTGTTGCGGACTCATACTTCCCCGGTACAGGTACGGGTAATGGAAAAGTATGCGCCTAACCTGCCTATAAGAATAATTTCGCCGGGTAAAGTTTATCGCCGGGATGATGATGCTACCCATTCACCGATGTTTGCCCAGTGTGAGGGACTTGCGGTTGATAAAAATATTCGTTTTTCCGATTTAAAGGGAGTTTTATTAACCTTTATTAAAGAATTGTTTGGACCCAAAACTAAAATGCGGTTAAGACCCAGTTACTTTCCGTTTACCGAACCCAGCGCTGAGGTGGATATTTCTTGCGTTATTTGCGGCGGTATTGGCTGTAAAGTTTGCAAAGGTTCGGGGTGGCTGGAGATCTTAGGTTCCGGTATGGTGCATCCCCGGGTTTTAGAAATGGCCGGATATGATAGCAGTGTGGTTACAGGATTTGCTTTTGGAATGGGGTTAGAACGGATTGCCATGCTTTTGTACGGCATTGATGACTTACGCCTTTTTTACGATAATGACATAAGGTTTTTGCAGATGTTTTAAGGGGGGCTTCTCAGTGAATATTTCCTATAACTGGTTGCAGGAGTTTTGTGAGATACCGTATACCGCCCAGGAACTGGGAGAAAAGCTCACTTCGGTGGGAATTGCGGTAGAAAAAGTTACCTATATAGGAAATTATGAAAAAGTTGTTGTTGGCGAAGTGCTTGAAGTAGAAAATCTTCCTGGAACGGAGCTTTTTAAAACAAAGGTTTCTACCGGAAAAGAAATTTTTGAAGTTATTACCGGTGCCAAAAATGTTTTTGCCGGTTTTAAATATCCTTTTGCTCTTCCCGGGGCTAAACTGCCTAACGGTATAACAATTGAGGAACGGCGAATTAGGGGAGTTGTTTCCCAGGGAATGTTACTTTCGGCGGAGGAACTGGGACTTTTGGAAAGAAAAGGTGCGGAGCCTGGTTTAATGCTTTTACCCCCGGAAGCACCGGTGGGTGAAAAAATAGAAAAAGTTCTGGAGCTTGACGATTACCTTTTAGAACTGGATTTAACCCCGAATCGCGGAGATTGCTTATCGGTTTTGGGTGTAGCCCGGGAGGTAGCAGCTTTGACCGGCCACAGGTTAAAACTGGCTGAGCCGGAATTGCCTCTTGATAATGGTAGCTGTCCGGTTTCCATTGAGATTCAAAATCCTGAACTTTGTGGGCGGTACATGGGTATTGTGATTAAAAATGTAAAGGTAGGTCCTTCGCCCTTATGGCTCGAACAGAGACTGCGAAAGGCTGGGATTCGCCCAATTAATAATATCGTTGACGTAACCAATTATATTTTGCTGGAATACGGTCAGCCTTTACATGCTTTTGACTTGGATAAACTTGCTTCGCCGGAAATAATTGTTAGAAACGCCAGAGCGGGAGAAAAAATTACTACATTAGATGGTGTAGAAAGGGAATTAACTTCCGAAATGTTGGTAATTGCTGACCGGGAAAAACCCATTGCGGTAGCCGGAATTATGGGCGGGCAAAATACCGAAGTGGATGATGACACAAAAACTGTTTTTATTGAAGCAGCCTGGTTTAATCCGGTGTCGGTCCGGAAAACTGCCCGAAAACTCGGGCTTCGCACCGATGCTTCGCAGAGGTTTGAAAAAAATGTGGATATCGAAGGGATTAAAAGGGCATTAATTAAAGCGGCACTAATGATTTGCGAATTAGCTGGGGGAACTATACAGGGGCGATATGAGGATGTGTATCCCAGGAAATTTACACCAAAGGTAATTGCTGTTAGCCTTTCCAAAGCCGAAGAGTTTTTAGGTATTTCTTTGGATGCCAAACGGGTTGTTGAAATTTTGGAGTCTTTGGGATTTAGAATTACTATAGGTGAAAAGAAAATTTTTGTCGAAGTTCCGAGTTACCGTCCGGATGTTTCTTTGGAAGCTGATATTTATGAAGAAATTGCCCGTTATCTGGGATATAATAATTTTCCGGATACCATGCCCATTGGTATAACCACCACTGGCTTTTCTCCGGAGTATAATTTTGAGTATAAAGTAAAAAATCTTTTAACCGCTTTGGGAATGCAGGAAATCATTACTTATAGTTTTATTAATCCGGACTCTTATAATAAATTAGGACTTTCTGTGGACGAGGTGCTTACAAAAAGTGTAGTACTTTTAAATCCATTAAGCATTGAACAGTCGGTCATGCGTACTACTTTGTTACCCGGACTCTTGGATATCGCTAAAAGAAATGAAAATCGTCAACAGGAAAGTTTGTTACTTTTTGAAATGGGAAATGTATTTGAAAAAAGTGGCGAAGATTTACCCAGAGAAACCAAACTAATTGGCGGTATTGCCCTTGGTTATAGATATGGCGATTGGTATAATAAGCCCAGAAAATACGATTTTTATTATGTTAAAGGTATTTTAGAAAGCTTGTTTACTTCTCTTGGGATTAATAACTTTAGTTTTTCTGCGGCCAAAGACCTGCCCTTTCTTCATCCAGGAAAGGCAGCCCGGGTTTATTTAGAAAATACGGAAATTGGCTATCTTGGTGAACTGCATCCTCTCGTCCAAAAAAAGTATGAATTTAAAAATACTCCCCTTGTGTTTGAACTAAATTATGATCTTTTAAAAACTTTGATTCCGGTGGAGAAAAAATATACTCCTTTATCCCCCTATCCCGAGGTCAAAAGGGATATTGCACTTTTGGTGGAACGGGAAATTCCTGCTGCCACTTTCATTGAGGTCATAAAAGGTTTAGAAATTAATACATTGAAAAATATTGAGATTTTTGATGTTTACGAAGGAGAAAAGCTTGGTCCAAACAAAAAGAGTATTGCTATTTCACTAACCTTTAGCTCCACGGAAAAGACTTTAAGCGAGGAAGAAATTAATAATTTCATGGCCCAAGTCCTGGAAGCTTTAGAGGCTAAAACTGGTGCAAAATTGAGGACCTTTTAAAAATACCCCCGGCTTTTCGGGGGTATTTTTAAAAAACTTTCTTTAAAAAACGAGGTGATAAATTGAAGCGAATTGAAGTGGAGATTGACGGGGAAAAATACTATTTAAAAAGTGAATTACCGGAAGAAGAAGTGGTGGAGCTTGCTCGGAATTTGGATGAAAGAATTAGAGAGCTAAAGGAAAAGTACCCGAAGCTTCCCTGGCACTGGAACTATGTCTTGCTTGGTTTAACCTTAGAAAAAGAACTGAAGGATTTAAAACAAAAATATGACCAGTTGGCTTCTGTTTTAAACGAAGAAAGTAGGGACAAAGAATGATAAGTTTACAACTAAGTCGTATTTTTGATGAAATGGCCTTAATGCTTGAATATAAGGAGGAAAATTTTTTTAAAATTAATGCGTATCGCCAGGCTGCCAGAATATTGCGGAATATTAAGGATCTTGAACGCTTTATCAGCGAAGACCGCCTTGAAGAATTGCCGGGGATTGGAAAAAATTTAAGAGAAAAAATCTTGGAATTTTACAGAACGGGACGTATTGCAGAATATGAAAAACTAAAAGGGGAAATCCCGCTAATAATTTTTGATTTATTGAAAATCCCGGGGATTGGGGTAAAGACAGCCAAGCAAATATATGAAACTTACCGACCTGATACCCTCGATGAGGTAGAAAGTTTAGCAAAAGCTCATAAACTAAAGGAAATTCCGGGAATAGGCAGTAAAACCGAGCAACAAATTTTAGTGGGGATAGCTTCAGCGCGGGAATGGCAGGAAAAAATCACCATTAGCTTGTATAGCCGTAATCAAACGGAAATTTTAGAGTTTATTAAAAGCTTACCCGGTGTAGAAAAAGTAAGTAGTACAGGCAGTTTAAGATTAAAAGAAGAAATAATTCCTTATTATCATTTTTTGATAATTTTTAATGGATCGAAGGAAAAATTTACTGAACTTATGGAGAATTTTGGTTTTAAGCTCCTTGACCAAAACGATGGGCTGCTCTTTTTAGCCCCGGAAGGATATAAGGTTAAAATTGATTTTGCCACTTTTAATAGCTGGGGGAATAAATTATTCTTGACCACTGGTCCTGAAAGTTTTGTAAAAGCTATTGGGGTTTTGGATAAAAGTTTTAGTGATGAAGAAATGATTTTTCAATCCATAGGCTTACCTTATGTGGAACCGGAATTGCGGACTGCTGAGGGATTGCTGGAATTTTTAAAAGAAGCGGATACGGATGATTTAATTACTGCTTCCGATATTAAGGGGGATTTACATGTTCATTCGCAGCACAGTGATGGAATAAATTCTATTAAAGATTTAGCTTTAGCGGCACAAAAGCTTGGCTATGAATATATCTCTATAAACGATCATTCAAAAAGTTTAACCGTGGCCAAAGGCCTTGACGAAGAAAGGTTATTAGCTCAAATTGCAGAAATAGAAGCGTTAAATCGGGAATTAGAAGGAATTACTGTGTTAAAAGGTATCGAGGTTGATATTTTAAAAGATGGTTCTCTGGATTTACCGGATAAATTGCTGGCGCAGCTTGACGTGGTGGTAGCATCGGTGCATACCGGTTTTAAACTCCCCAAAGAAGAACAAACGGCGCGGATAATTGAGGCAATTAAAAATGAACATGTGGATATTATCGGTCATCCTACCGGCAGGTTGCTGGGACGGCGTGAACAATATGATGTTGATGTTGAAGAAATAATTGCCCAGGCGGCAAAATACAGTACGGCTTTGGAAATAAATAGCTCTCCGGAAAGATTAGATTTAAATGATGAATATGTAAGCCATGCCCGCCGTGAAGGTGTTTTAATTGCTATCAATACCGATGCTCATGATACCAACCGTCTGGCCAATGACCTGCAATTTGGAGTTACTGTAGCCAGAAAGGCTCTTTTAACAAAAAAAGATGTTTTAAACGCCAAAGATTTAAAATCCCTAAAAAAATTTTTAAGGAGAAAATAAGAAAATATTGCCAAATTGATTTAAGTTTTTTATTATAATAGAGGTGCTTATGCTCTTACCAAGACAGTTTTATGCCAGAGATGTTTTAATTGTCG
Organism: Carboxydothermus ferrireducens DSM 11255; assembly: GCF_000427565.1. Lineage (NCBI taxonomy): Bacteria > Bacillati > Bacillota > Clostridia > Thermoanaerobacterales > Thermoanaerobacteraceae > Carboxydothermus > Carboxydothermus ferrireducens. Next base: position 11,236 of record NZ_ATYG01000025.1, on the reverse strand, counting down.
CCAAAGATTTACTAAATTGTTATCTTGTCCGGGAATATAACGGACATTTGTTAATTGGCAAAATTGTCGAAACAGAAGCTTATCATCAAAATGACCCGGCCTGTCATGCTTACAGGGGCAAAACCAAAAGAAATGAAGTGATGTTTGGACCGCCGGGACATGCGTATGTGTACTTTACTTACGGGATGCATTATTGTTTTAATGTGGTAACCGGCGCTATAGGCCGGGCTGAAGCAGTATTAATTCGAGCTTTAGAACCGGTAAAAGGTATTGATATCATTAAAACTTTACGTGGAGGTAAAAGTGAAAGAGAACTTTTAAGTGGACCGGCAAAATTAACCCAGGGTTTGGCGATTGATTTAAAATTGAACGGTCATGATTTGACCGGGGGTAAAATTTTATATATTACCAAAGGGGAGCCGGTAGCTGAAGAAGATATTGTTGTGACGACACGGATAGGAATTAATGCGGGCAAGGATTTGCCTTATAGATTTTACCTAAAGAATAATAAGTATGTTTCAAAAAAGTAAATAAGGAGTGGGAAAATGAAATTAAAAGAAATTTATGAGTTAGCAGTAAAAATGGGGATGGAAAGTGATCCACGGGGTAAAGAACAAGTATTAAAAGCTTTAGAAAAAGAAAAAAAGCGTTATGAAAAGCTTTCGGAAAAGGAAAAAGAAGAGTATGACTTAGAAAACCTGACCAATCCTTATAGCGATACCCGGGTATACTTGGGCGATTTAGAACAAGAGATACATACCGCATTGGTTGGGATTGATATGGAAGTTGGTGAAGTATTACTGGCTGATCGCCTTACCGAAAAGGGGACAAAAATAGATTTAATAATAACCCACCACCCGGAAGGTTCGGGGATTGCCAAGCTTTATGAAGTAATGCATCTTCAGGAAGATATTTTGCATCAGCTTGGCGTACCCATAAATGTAGCTGAAGGAATAATGGCACCGAGAATTGGCGAGGTAAAGCGCGGTTTAATGCCTTTAAACCATAACCGCGCCATTGATGCGGCGAAGCTTTTGGGCTTTGCTTTTATGAGCGTCCATACTCCTGCGGATAATCTTGTAACTACTTATTTAACCAATTATTTTAACGAGAAAAAACCTGAAACGGTAGGAGAAGTTGTTGATTTCTTGAAGGAGTTACCGGAATATAAAGAAGCGACCAAAATTGGGGCTGGTCCCACCATAGTTGTGGGCGCACCGGAAAGAAGATGCGGCAAAATCTTTGTAGATATGACCGGAGGAACCAGTGGTTCCGATGAAATGTTTGCCAAACTTTCTACTACCGATGTAGGCACTATTGTGACCATGCATATATCGGAAAAACATAAAAAAGAGGCAGAAAAGCATAATATAAATGTAGTAGTTGCCGGGCATATGGCCAGCGACTCCCTGGGGATGAATTTGTGGCTTGACAAGCTTGAGGAAAATGGAATTAAAGTAATTGCAACTTCAGGTTTAATTAGGGTTAAAAGGTAAGCGTGGTTTAGGCCACGCTCTTTTACCTATTTAGGGGGTAAAAAAATGTTAAAAAAACCAGAGCTTTTAGCACCAGTAGGAGCTTATGAAAATTTAATAGCTGCTGTGCAAAATGGAGCAGATGCGGTATATTTTGGGGGTAAATTTTTTAATGCCCGTCATTTTTCCGAAAATTTTACTGATGAAGAAATAGTTAAAGCCATTGATTATTGTCATTTACGGGGAGTAAAGGCTTACATTACTTTAAATACTTTAGTTACTGATTACGAGTTAAAAGAAGTATTCAGGTTTTTACAACTTATCTATAAAGAAGGAGCAGACGCTGTAATTGTCCAGGATTTAGGGCTGGCGAAAGTAATTAGAGAGTATTTTCCCGACTTAAATATTCATGCCAGTACCCAGATGACGCTTCATAACAGTGATGCGATTTCCTTAATTAAACAGCTGGGAATAAAAAGGGTTGTTTTAGCCAGGGAGTTATCGCTTTTTGAAATTCAGGAGGTAAAAAAGAAAACTGGGGTAGAAATTGAGCATTTTATCCATGGTGCTTTGTGCATCTCTTACTCGGGCCAGTGCTTAATGAGCAGTATAATTGGCCAGCGCAGTGGTAATCGGGGGAAGTGCGCTCAACCCTGCCGCTTACCTTATAGGTTAATTAAAGATGAAAAAGAAATCGGGGAGAATTTAGGCGAGTATCTCTTAAGTACTCGCGACATAAATCTAAGTGCGTTTTTGCCCGAATTAATAAAAGCCGGTGTGGATTCCTTTAAAATTGAAGGGCGGATGAAACGACCGGAGTATGTGGCGACGGTGGTTAAAGTTTATCGTGAATTGATAGATTTATATTTTAATGACCCGCAAAATTTCCGGGTTAGTGAAGAACAGGATAGAAAGCTTCGTGAAATTTTTAATCGAAATTTTTCAACAGCATATCTTTTGGGAAAACCCGGGCAGGAATTAATGAGTTACCAGCGCCCCAATAATCGAGGGGTTTTTGTCGGACGGGTTGTAGGGTATGATGAACGTAAAAATAGCGTTCGGGTGAAGTTAGAGGACCGTCTGGAAGAAGGAGATGGGGTAGAAATTTGGGTTAAAAAAGGAGGAAGGGTTGGAGTAGAAATTGGCTCCCTCTACCGGGGTAAGGAAAAAGTAGATAGGGCAGAAAAAGGTGACCTGGTGGAATTTTATCTTCCGGAGCGGGTATTTCCCCAGGACCGGGTATTTAAGACTTCCAGTCGGCGCTTGCTGGAAGAGGCGAGGGAAAGTTTTACCAGGGAGCGGGAAATAAGAAAATTTCCGCTTTTGGCGAAAGTAATTGCCCGAAGGGGAGAACCGTTAAGATTAATTCTTTCTGACGGCTTTGGCCACCGGGTGGAAGTTGAGTCAGAGTATGTTGTTGAAACTGCATTAAAACATCCTGCAGATTTGAAGTACTTGCAGGACCAGCTTAATCGCCTTGGTAATACCCCTTTTTCGCTTAGTGAAACAGTTGCGGAAGGCTTGGAGGAAGGAGTTTTAGTTCCCGCAAGTGAATTAAACAAACTTCGCCGAAAAGCAATTGAAAAACTTTCGGCTATGATTATAAATAAGTATAAGAGGCAGATTACAAGCCAAAAGCTTTTTTTACCGGTAAGTAATAAGCAAAAACAAAACATTTTTAAACTTACGGTAAAAGTTGGAAGTAACGAGGCAGCCATTAATGCTTTGCGGGCGGGGGCCGATATTGTTTATTTAGCGGGGGAAAGGTTTTTTAAAAAACCGTATAATTACGCGGAAATATTTTCAGTGAAAAAGGATTATCAAGAAGTTTGGCTTCACGTCCCAAGGATTACTAAAGACCAGGAATTAGAATTATTTTTCGAAGAACTTCAAAAGGCTCACAACTTTTCGGGAATCTTAGCGGGAAATCCCGGTATTATTTTTTATGCCAATAAATTCGGATACAGGCTTGCTGCGGATTTTTCTTTTAATGTTTTTAATTCGCTAACCGAGTGGGTTTTGCACGGTTGGTCGATAGACAGAGCAACACTTTCCCTCGAGCTTTCCTTTAAAATGCTTAAGGAAACGGCAAGATTTGCTGAAATGGCTAAGGAAGCAGTGGTTTTTGGGGATTTACCTTTAATGGTAAGTGAATACTGCGTTATAGGATCTGTGGCGGGAGGAATGACCCGGGAAAAAGGATGTGGTAAGGTATGCTATTTGGGGGATTATTATTTAAAAGACCGGTTAGGGGTCAAATTTCCTGTAAAAACTGACCAATTTTGCCGAATGCATATTTTTAATAATAAAAAGTTAAACATTTTAAAAAATCTCTCGGAATTCACCGAACTTCCAGGTATAGAATATTTACGCCTTGAACTTCCTGCAGAAGATCCGGATAGAGTGTATAAAGTGGTGGAAATTTGGCGAAAAGAAATTAAACGTTTAAATAACTTGGGCGAAAAATATGAACCGGAGGTTACAAGTCTGGAAACTCTTAAACACCTTTATCCTGAAGGTTTTACCACCGGGCATTATTTTCGAGGAGCGGAGTAAGAAATGAATCAAAAAACCTTGGAAAAAATTGAATTTCCGGATATTATTAATAAACTCTGGCAGAAAGCCGAATCTTTTCCGGGAAAACAACTGGCTTTAAAAGTTAGACCGCTATCCGATAGCAAGATTATTGAGGAAAAGCTTTTGGAGGTTGAAGAAGGACTTTCCTATTTGCGATTTAAAACGGTAGATTTAAGTGTGCTTTCGGATTTCTCCGAAATTTTTCTAAAACTTTCTAAAGAAAGCATGTTAACCGGGCAAGAAATATATCGTTTAGGTCAGTTGCTTAAAGTTTCTAAAGATACTTTTTTTGAGATTAGTCGCGGTGCATTTCCACGGCTAAAGCAAATAGTTAAATTGCTTTTCTTTGATGAAGCTCTTGTAAAAGATATTGAAAGAAGTTTTTGGCCTGAAGGAACTGTTAAAGATGAAGCATCTCCAGAATTAAAAAGGGTTCGGGGGCAGATAGCCCGTTTAAAGGACAAAATGAGAGAAGCAGTGGAAAAATATCTTAAAGACCCTGAACTGGCCAAATACTTGCAAGAACCTTTAATTTCCGTACGAGGTGAAAGGTTCGTTTTACCGGTAAAAGCTTCTTATAAAAGTCAGGTACCGGGAATTATCCACGATCGTTCTAATACAGGCCAAACTTTATTTATTGAGCCGTACAGCGCAGTAGAAGCGGGAAACGAACTTAAAACCTTAGAATTACAGGAAAAGGAAATAATTGAAAAAATCCTCAAAGATTTTACCCAGCGTTTAGCTTGTAATTTAACGGAAATCAAACGTACTTATGAGCTTTTGGGTGAAATTGACCTGATTGTGGCAAAAGCGCGTCTTGCTTTAGAGTTAGATGCCTATAAACCAAGAATTACTGAAAACGGTGTTTTATCTTTAAAACAGGCCCGTCATCCCCTTCTGGGAAAGAAGGCGGTACCTTTTGACTTAACTCTGGGGAAAGAATTTGACTTATTAATTATTACCGGACCCAATACGGGCGGTAAGACTGTTACTTTAAAAACTATAGGGATTTTAACCATTATGGCTCGGGCTGGCTTGTTTATTCCTGCCTCCCCTGAGACAGAAATTGGCCTTTTTGGAGAAGTTTATGTTGATATTGGCGATGAGCAAAGTATCGTTCAATCGTTAAGTACTTTTTCTTCCCATTTGCTAAATTTAAAATTTATTTTAGAAAATGCCCGGGAAGGAGACTTGGTATTGTTAGACGAGCTGGGGACCGGCACTGACCCCCGGGAAGGAGCTGCATTGGCCAAAGCAATTCTGGAAGAACTTCGGGGAAAAAAGGTAAAAGTAGTTGCGACCACCCATACCAGTGAACTTGCGGCTTATGCCGTGCAGACCGAGCGGGTTGAAAATGCTTCGGTCGAATTTGATCCTGAAAGCTTAAAACCGACTTATCGTTTACACATTGGAAAACCGGGACGGAGTAATGCTTTGTATATTGCCCAGGGCTTGGGACTAAAAGAACAAATAATTGAAAAAGCTAAAAGTTTTTTGAAGGAAGAAGAGTTGAAACTTGATAAGCTTATTTTTGACGTTGAGCAAGAGAAACGGCAGTTAGAAAAGGCTAAAGAAGAAGTAGCAAATCTTCTAATATCCCTCAAAGAAAAAGAAGCTAAGCTTAATGATGAATTAGAAAATCTTGAAAAAACAAAAGAAGAAATTATTAGAAAGTACCGGGAAAAGTATCAGCAGAAGCTTTTGGAAATTGAACGGAAAGGTAAGCTTGTTATTGAAGAAATAAAAGAAAAGATTAAGACTTATGAGGAAAAAAATTTGGCAAAACTTCTTGAAGAGGCACGCCAGAAAACTAAAGAATTCTCGCAAAATTTTGCCTTGCCTTTTGAACCAATAAAACCTTATCGGCCCAAAGTAGGAGAAACGGTAGAATTGGTTGAAGTTGGACAAAAAGCGGAAGTTTTAGCTGTTGGAGAAAATTATGCCATAGTCCAAGCGGGGATAATGAAGTTAAATGTAAGTTTTGATCAAATAAGGCCCGCGCAAAAACAGGAAAAAGAAAACGAGAAGGGTCAGGTTAAAAAAGCAGGCTTAGAATTAACCAAAAAACAAAATTTTAATTTAGAGCTTGATATTCGGGGTATGAATACCCTTGAGGCCGAACCGGTGGTGGAAAAATATTTAGATAATGCTTACTTAGCCGGGGTAGAGAAGGTTAGAATTATTCACGGGAAGGGTACCGGTGCGTTAAAAAAATTTTTATGGGATTATTTACGGGAAGTTCCTTTTGTGAAAAAATTTAATTTTGCACCGCAAAATCAAGGGGGAGATGGTGCAACGGAGGTATATTTAAAGTAAACCCCTCCTAATTGTTAGGAGGGGTTGTTTGATTATTGCCGGGAGGCGTTGTTTGATTGTCATTACCTTGGGCAGGTTTTATTTGATGTTCCGGTATATCACAGTAAACTTTTGGTACCTTATCTTTGGGAAACTTTTTAACGGTAACATATTGGGGTGGACAACCTCCGCTTTCACCGGCTTTGGGAATTAGAGCCAAGAAATCCTGACCGTTGTGGGATGGATCGGTGCAAATGGGCACTTCTACCTCTTGAGTTGAAGACTGGCTTCCCGGACCGTGAATATTACATTTTTCTTTGGGTAACCTTAATGAGTAGTCTAAAACGTAACTCGGAACTTCATAGGGTAGATCAATTAAGCTGACGGTCAGCTTATTGGGACAATACTCTGTTGCCAGCAAATGGGAATCAGCGCAAATTTCTGCTTTTACATGGACATTACAAATTTTGGTTGGTACTGTTCCTTTGGCAAAATAATCATAAACCAACTGGTCTTGAGGGCAGTCACTACTCGGTAAAAGTCCTGATTTTCCACATACAGTGGCTTTGATAATACCGTTGGGCTTTTCGAAGTCAGATTTTGGTACTCCTTTTAAAGCTTCAGTCATTATTGCTTTAAAAATTCTGGCTGGATAGATACCGCCGAATCCTCCGGGAATCGGTTGAGGTTTATCATGGCCAACCCAGACGGCAGCGACTAAATCGGGAGTATAACCCACAAACCAGAGGTCTTTTCCTTCATCGGTTGTACCCGTTTTTCCGGCAACCGGGCGGTCTAAACGCGCTGCGGAACCAGTACCTCCCGGTTTAAAAATAACGTCTTCGAGCATTGAAGTAATCATAAAAGCGGTTTCCGGTTTCATGGCTATACGCTTTTTGGGTTTATTTTCATAGAGTATTTCGCCGGTGGCTGATTCGACTTTGATTATCGCCGATGGTTCGACATAAATTCCATTATTGGCAAAGGCTCCGTAAGCGGCTGCCATTTGAAGAGGGGTAACTCCGTCCGTAAGACCGCCAAGGGCAACCCCGAGGTTTGATTCAAGCTTAGGATTTAGCTCAATGCCAAGCTTTTTTGCAAATTTAAATGCTTCAGCAAAGCCAACTTTCTCGAGAAGTTGTACGGCAACGGTATTTACTGAATAAGTAAGAGCAGTTCTTAAAGTGATTAATCCCCGATATTTGCCATTGGAATTGACAAAAGAATGTTTGCCGTATTTAATAGGTCTATCATCAATTACTGTAGCCGGTGACATGCCGTTTTCAATAGCCGGACCATAGGCAATGATTGGCTTAAAGGCTGAACCCGGTTGCCTTTTGGTCCGGGTAGCTCTATTCCACTGCCGTAGCTGATTATGTTCGCGCCCTCCAACAATTGCTTTAATTTCACCTGTTTTAGGATCAAGAACTACCACTGCACCCTGAGGTTGTAAAATTCCATCTTTATCCCGCTTGGATTTGGGAAAGTTCTTGGGATCTGATAACGCTTCTTCTGCAGCTTCTTGAATTTTGGGGTCTAAGGTTGTATAAACTCTAAGTCCACCGCGAAAAACCCGGTCACTTCCAAATTTTTCTGTAAGTTGTTCAATTACAAATTCCACAAAATAGGGATATTTATATTTTTGGTGACTTTTGTCTATAAGATTGGGGTTTAGGATTAAAGGTTCGCTTTTAGCTTTTCTGGCTTGGTCTTCAGTTATCAAGCCTGCTCGCACCATTTTATTTAAGACAATGTTACGCCGGTTTAGCGCCAGCTCTTTGTTGTTTAAAGGAGAATAACGACTTGGTGCTGGAAGTAACCCAGCTAAAAGAGCTGCTTCACTTAAAGTTAATTCATCTAAATCTTTGCCAAAGTAAGTTTGGGCGGCGGCCTTTATTCCGTAAGCGCCTTCACCGAAATAACTACGGTTTAAATACATTTCGAGGATTTCATCTTTGGTAAAAGCTCTTTCAAGCTGGATAGCTAAATATGCCTCTTGAATTTTTCTTTTTAGGGTTTTTTCTGGGGTTAAAAAGGTAAGTTTAACTAACTGCTGGGTAATTGTGCTTGCTCCTTCTTTCGGAGCTCCATATTTTAAATCTTCCAGGGCTGCTCTTAAAATAGCTTTTAAATCAATACCGTGATGCTGGTAAAAGCGGGCATCTTCAGCACCGATTATTGCTTTCTTTACAACCTCCGGAACTTCTTTTATTTTTACAGGTATCCGATTTTCACTGCCATGGACTTCAGCAATTATATTATTGTCTTTATCAAAAATTAAAGTGGTTCCAGACAACTCCAGCATTTTGGGAGAGAAAGAGGGTACGTCTTTTAAACAATAATAAATATAACTACCCACGGCAATTGAACCAAGGAAGAATAATAGGATAAATACCAGCAGGGAAACTAAAAGCCACTTTGGCATTCTTTTTCGTTGTTTTCCCACTTTAAAACCTCCTTTTACTTAAAAAAAATTATAACATATCTTGGGAAAGATGTATTGAAAAAGTTTTACCTTGACGGAAAATTAAGGAATAATACATAATAAATATTAAGCTTAGAATATACCAAGCATAGGAAGGAGATGCCAGTGGACGAATTAAAGCGTCAACTTGAGATAATTAAAAGGGGAGTTGCAGAAATTGTTCCTGAAGAGGAATTAGTAGAAAAGCTAAAAAAATCCTTAAATGAAGGAAAGCCTTTAAGGGTAAAGCTTGGCCTTGACCCTACTGCACCGGATATTCACTTAGGACATACGGTGGTTTTGCAAAAGTTAAAACAGTTTCAATCTTTAGGCCATGAGGTAATCATTATCATTGGGGACTTTACCGCCCAAATTGGGGATCCAACTGGAAAAAAAGAAACCCGGAAGCAGCTATCATGGGAAGAAGTTTTGGAAAATGCCAAGACCTATCAAGAGCAGATTTTTAAAATTTTAGATCCGGCAAAGACCAAAATGGTTTTTAATAGCGAATGGTTAGCTAAGCTTACTTTTGCCGATGTAATAAAACTTGCTTCCAAATATACTGTAGCAAGGATGCTTGAAAGAGAAGATTTTGCAAAGAGATTTAAAGAGGGGCAGCCTATTAGTATTCATGAATTTTTCTATCCTTTAATGCAAGGATATGATTCCGTTGCTCTAAAAGCCGATATCGAATTAGGAGGAACTGACCAGAAGTTTAATCTTTTGATGGGTAGAACTTTACAAAAAGAATACGGGCAAGAGCCACAAATTGCTATTATGATGCCGATATTGGAAGGTACCGATGGCGTGCAAAAAATGAGTAAAAGTCTTGGAAATTATATTGGAATAAATGAGACACCTCAAGAAATGTTTGGGAAGATAATGTCGATTCCTGATACGCTCATTTTGCGTTATCTGGAATTGCTAACATCGGTTCCAATGGAAACAATTAATGAAATGAAAATCCAAATGGAAACGGGTGTGTTAAATCCTCGGGATGCAAAAGTATTTTTGGCAAAAGAAATTATTACTCAGTATCATTCCCGCGAAGCGGCTGATGAAGCCGAACGGGAGTTTATTAAAATTTTTCGTGAGAAAGAGCTGCCCGATGAAATTCCTGAATATAAGGTTCCAGGTGAATTAATAGATGGTGGAGTTGTTTTATTGCCTAAAGTACTGTTTTCTGCAGGAACTGTAAAAAGCATAAGTGAAGCTAAAAGGTTAATTTCTCAGGGGGCTGTTTTAGTCAATCAAGAGAAAATCAATGATATTAATTTTGTTTTAAAACCCTCTAAAGAGCCCTATACTGTTAAGGTTGGAAAACGGCGATTTTTAAAGATTAGCTTTGAAGAGTAACAATTTGTGTACGGCTATCATACCCTATTTTATAACCTGGGGTGGTGATAGCCTTGTATTTTACCCCTTACCAAATAAGACGTATTAAGGTGTTTGTTACCTTAATGCTCCTATTTACCTTAACTTTTACCTGGATAGTAGAGCGATTTATTGGAGATTTGTTTTTAAATTTAGCTAAAGTACGCATAAACCAAATTATCACTGAAGAATTTACAAAAGTTGTACTTCAGGAAATTGAAAGTAAAGAGTTTCAGACAGAAAAATTAATTCGGATAGAAAAGGATCAAAAAGGCAAGATAACTTTGGTTCAATCCAATACACTTTTGTTTCATAAGTTAGCTACAAGAATTGGCAATAGAATGCAAAAACATATTAATTCGTTGAGAAAACAAAAAGTAGCGATTCCCTTTGGACAGTTATTTGGTTTAAAGGTATTGGCTTCCTTCGGTCCAAAAATAAAGATTAGTTTTATACCGATGGGATACGTTGAAGTAAATTGTTTGGATTCCTTTGAATCGGGCGGCCTTAACCAGACCAGATTTCAGCTTTCGGTTATTTTAAAAGCGAGCTATAAAGTAGCGATTCCATTAGTTAGTGAAGAGGCAAAGCTTTCCTATAAACTTCCTATAATTGAAACGGTTATCGTGGGTGAAGTACCCCAGATTATGTTACCTTCATCCTTGAAGTAGTTGGATAAAGTTCTTTTAATTTCCATAAAACTGCTGGTGAAGAAGTCACCGGCGGTTTTTGTATTTCCAGAAAATAACCCTTGAAAAAAGGTAAAGGAATTTGATATATTAAAAAAGCGTCACGGCGTCAGCGGCAAGGACCGGAAGCAAAAAAGCAGGTAAAAAACCGCTTGACAAGGGACGCAGAGATATGATAAATTAAGAGACGTCGCCGACGGCGGGAAACGCCGAAAGCGACAGGTACCTTGGCAAGGGAATAACGGCAAGCGGCCCGTACTCGGTAAGGGTACGGAAGGGAATAAAAGCTTGGATTGACCCTTTCATAGGACCTGACCTGTGCAAACAGGTTTTTATAACGGGGTCCCCAAAAAATCGCAAGA
>NZ_ATYG01000024.1:0-51361 GCF_000427565.1 Carboxydothermus ferrireducens DSM 11255 | reverse complement strand
GTAAAAAGGAGGAGTAACGATGGCGAAGGCAAAATTTGAGCGGGTAAAACCGCACGTAAACATTGGGACGATAGGTCACGTAGACCACGGGAAGACCACCTTGACCGCAGCAATTACTACGGTGCTGGCGAAGAAGGGATTAGCCCAGCAAAAGAGGTACGATGAGATTGACAATGCTCCGGAAGAAAGGGAAAGAGGAATTACCATTAATACAGCGCATGTGGAGTATGAGACCGAGAAACGGCACTATGCCCACGTAGACTGTCCGGGACACGCGGACTACGTAAAGAACATGATAACTGGAGCGGCGCAGATGGACGGAGCTATCCTGGTTGTGTCTGCAGCCGATGGTCCGATGCCGCAGACGCGGGAGCACATTTTGTTAGCCCGTCAGGTAGGAGTTCCCTATATTGTAGTATTTTTAAACAAAGCGGACATGGTAGATGATCCTGAGTTAATGGAGCTTGTAGAGATGGAAGTGCGGGATCTTTTAAGCACGTACGAGTTTCCCGGGGATGAAGTACCGGTAGTAGCGGGGTCGGCGTTGAAGGCATTGGAGTGCGGTTGCGGGAAAGAAGATTGTCCGTGGTGTGGGAAGATATTGGAGTTAATGGACAAGGTAGACGAATACATTCCGACACCGCAGCGGGATGTAGATAAGCCGTTCTTGATGCCGGTAGAGGACGTATTTACCATTACCGGACGTGGAACGGTTGCGACCGGTCGTGTAGAGCGGGGACGGATAACTATAGGAGAAGAAGTGGAGATAGTAGGATTGATGGATGCTCCGCGGAAGACGGTAGTAACGGGACTGGAGATGTTCCGGAAGGTATTAGACGAAGCGGTAGCAGGGGACAACATAGGAGCGTTATTACGGGGAGTAGACCGGAAGGAAATCGAGCGGGGGCAGGTATTGGCGAAGCCTGGTACGATAAAGCCGCACCGGAAGTTTTTTGCGGAGGTATACGTATTGACGAAGGAAGAAGGGGGACGGCACACACCGTTCTTTAATGGATACCGGCCGCAGTTTTACTTCCGGACGACGGACGTAACGGGAGTAATCCATTTACCAGAAGGTGTAGAGATGGTAATGCCCGGGGATAACGTAAAGATTCATATTGAGCTTATCACACCGATTGCTATTGAAGAAGGATTGAGATTTGCTATTCGGGAAGGTGGCAGAACTGTAGGCGCGGGCGTTGTTACCGCGATCGAAGAGTAATAAAGCCTCTCCCGGCAAAAAACAGGAGGCGGGGGAATTTATTCCCCTTCCTCCGGTGTTTTATGTAAAAGGGAAATAAAAGGAGGGGTAATGCGTGAATAAACAAAAAATCAGAATTAAACTAAAAGCTTTTGAGCATACCATCTTGGACCAGTCCGCTGCGAAAATTGTTGAAACGGCCAAGAGGACGGGTGCGAGCGTATCGGGACCTATTCCGCTTCCCACCGAAAGAAGCTTGTATACCGTGCTGCGTTCGCCCCATATCGATAAAGACTCCAGAGAGCAGTTTGAATTAAAGGTGCATAAACGCTTAATTGATATTATCGATCCCACCCCAAAAACTATCGATGCGTTAATGCGGATCGATTTGCCGGCGGGAGTAGATATTGAGATTAAGCTGTAGGAGGTGAAACAAATGCCGAAAGGAATTTTAGGAAGAAAAGTCGGAATGACCCAAATTTTCACCGAAGACGGCAGGGCAATACCGGTGACGGTGATTGAAGCTGGGCCTTGCGTGGTTGTGCAGAAGAAAACAATAGCTAATGATGGCTATAATGCTATCCAGCTTGGTTTTGGGGAAATAAAGGAAAGCAAGGTAAATAAGCCATTAAAGGGGCATTTTAATCGGGCGAATGTTAAGCCCATGCGGTATTTAAGAGAGATTCGGGTAGAAAACATTGATGCTTATGAAGTAGGACAGGAGATAAAGGTAGACATTTTTACCGTTGGCGAGAAAGTTGATGTTACTGGAATATCAAAAGGTAAAGGGTTTGCCGGTGGGATTAAACGGCATGGTTTTCACCGGGGACCAATGGCTCACGGTTCAAAATACCACCGTCGGCCCGGTTCACTGGGTGCAAAAGGACCGGCTCGGGTATTTTTAGGCCGGAAGTTGCCCGGACGACTTGGTATGGAGAGGGTAACCATTCAAAACTTAGAGGTTGTTAAGGTAGATCCAGAGAGAAATTTACTGGTTATAAAAGGTTCGGTTCCGGGTATTAGAGGAAGCCTTTTAATCATCAAAGAAGCAGTAAAAGGAAAATAGAAGTTTTGGTTAAGAAAGGGGGATAAAGATGCCCAAAGTTCCGGTTTACAACATGGAAGGAGCCCAGGTTGGAGAAATTGAACTAAAAGACGAAATTTTCGGGGCTCCGGTGAACAAAGCGGTCTTATATGAAGTTTCATTAATGTACCTGGCAAATCAAAGAAGGGGAACTCACGATACAAAAACTCGGGGTGAAGTATCTGGCGGTGGCAGAAAGCCCTGGAGACAAAAAGGAACTGGCCGTGCCCGGCATGGTAGTATTCGGTCACCCCTTTGGCGGAAGGGTGGTATCGTTTTTGGTCCACATCCCCGCGATTACAGTTATTCGGTACCTAAAAAGGTACGCCGGGCGGCGTTGAAGTCAGCGCTTTCCGACAAAGTAAATGAAAATAACCTTATAGTAGTAGATAGTTTAACTTTTGCTGCACCAAAAACCAAAGAAATGATTAGAGTATTAAATAACCTCAAGGTGAACGGCAAGACTTTAATTGTCACCGCAGGTTATGATGAAATAGTGGAAAAATCGGCCCGCAATATACCGGGAGTTTCTGTAATGACAGCTCCCAGCCTCAATGCATTAAGCCTCCTTAATCACGACAAGCTGATCATGACCCGTGATGCGGTCCTAAAAGTGGAGGAGGTGTTTTAGGTGAAAAATCCAAGGGATATAATCATTAGGCCGTTAATAACCGAAAAATCTATGGATTTAGCCCAGGAAAACAAATATACTTTTATTGTTGATAAAAATGCCAACAAAATTGAAATTAAAAATGCAATTGAGGAACTATTTAAAGTAAAAGTTGAAAAGGTAAATACCATCAGGGTTAAAGGAAAAATGAAACGGGTTGGTCGTTTTGTTGGCCGGACCCCTGAATACAAAAAAGCAATTGTTAAGTTAAGAGCCGGTGATAAAATCGAACTGTTTGAAGGCGTATAACCGGTAGTAGATAAAAGGAGGGAAAAGGATGGCTGTAAAAACTTACAAACCCACCTCCCCCGGTCGGAGATTTGTTACCGTTTCGTCCTTTGAAGAAATTACCAAAACCGAGCCCGAAAAATCTTTGATAGTTCCCTTAAAGAAGCATGCGGGACGGAATAATCAGGGACGGCTGACGGTTCGGCACCGGGGCGGCGGTCATAAACGGATGTATCGAATAATTGATTTTAAGCGAAATAAAGATGGGATTCCGGCAAAAGTTGTGGCGATTGAATATGATCCCAACCGGACTGCTCGAATTGCGTTGTTAGCATACGCTGATGGCGAGAAGCGTTATATAATTGCTCCCCATGGATTAAAAGTGGGCGATGTTTTAATGTCCGGTCCGGATGCGGACATCAAAGTGGGTAATGCCCTGCCGCTTGCCAATATTCCGGTAGGTACTTTAGTTCATAACATCGAGCTTTATCCGGGAAAGGGTGGACAGTTGGTGCGCGCGGCTGGAACGGCGGCGCAGCTCCTTGGTAAAGAGGGCAGGTACGCAATTTTACGCCTTCCCTCGGGCGAAATGCGGAAAGTCCTTTTGGAATGCCGGGCAACCATCGGACAGGTGGGTAATTTAGAGCACGAAAATATTACCATTGGTAAGGCTGGAAGGGCTCGCTGGCTTGGAATTAGACCTACGGTTCGCGGTGTTGTTATGAACCCGGTAGACCACCCGCATGGCGGTGGTGAAGGTCGTTCACCGATTGGACGTCACCCGGTTACTCCTTGGGGTAAACCTACCTTGGGGGTTAAGACACGGAAGAAAAATAAAGCAAGCTCTAAGTTAATTATTAAGAGACGGAAGTAACCATGAAGGGAGGTAGCCAGCTTGGGTCGTTCACTCAAGAAAGGACCATATTGTGATCCAAAACTTCTGAAAAAAATTGAGGAGTTAAATGCTAAAGGTGAAAAGCGGGTCATTAAAACCTGGTCAAGACGGTCTACTATTTTTCCACAGATGGTAGGCCATACCATTGCCGTATATGATGGAAGAAAGCACGTTCCGGTTTATATTACCGAAGAGATGGTTGGACATAAGTTAGGGGAATTTGCTCCTACCCGTACCTTCAGGGGACATGGAGACCATACGGAAAGGTCTACTGCCCTCAAGTAGTCAAGAGAGGAGGGATTTTCATGGAAGCACGTGCAGTGGCAAAATATATCCGGATTTCACCGCGAAAAGCCCGGCAGGTAATTGATTTAATTCGGGGCAAGGATGTGGAGGAAGCGCTGGCGATTTTGCGGTATACCCCGAAAAAAGCTTCGTATTTTATTGAAAAGGTTTTAAGGTCGGCAATTGCCAACGCCGAAAACAATCATGATATGTCTAAAGAAAATCTTTATGTAGCCAAAGCCTATGTGGACCAGGGACCGACATTAAAGCGTTATAACCCGCGGGCTCAGGGTCGCGTGGATCTCTGGCGGGTAAGGACCAGCCATATAACTATTGTCGTTGCGGAAAGGAAGGAGGGCTAAGGTGGGTCAGAAAGTTCATCCAAAAGGACTGAGAATAGGTATTATCAAAGACTGGGATGCCAAGTGGTTTGCTGATAAGAAACATTACCAGGAGCTTTTGCATGAGGACTTAAAAATTCGTAAATACATTAAAACCAAATTTTATCAAGCTGGAATTTCTCGAATTGTAATTGAGCGGGCTTCCAACCGGGTGAAAGTTACTATTCATACTGCCCGGCCAGGTATGGTGATTGGTAAAGGCGGAACAGAAATTGAAGTATTGCGGAAAGAGTTAGAAAAGATGACCGGCAAGCAAATAAATATCAATATCGCCGAGATCAAAGTTCCGGAAATTGATGCCCAGCTTGTAGCAGAAAATATTGCTGCCCAAATTGAAAAGCGGATTTCCTATAAGCGGGCAATGAAACAGGCGGTATCCCGGGCTTTGAAAATGGGTGCCCAGGGTATTAAAGTAGCTTGCAGCGGTCGCTTAGCCGGCGCGGAAATCGCCCGTTCCGAATGGTATAGCGAGGGCAAGGTACCCTTAACAACCCTGAGGGCGGATATTGATTACGGTTTTGCCGAAGCGTTAACCACCTATGGAAAAATTGGCGTAAAAGTGTGGATTTATAAAGGTGAGGTATTGCCTGAGGTTAAGAAGGAGAGCGTTAGTACAGAAGGAGGCGAATAACCATGTTAATGCCAAAACGGGTTAAATATAGACGTCCCCACCGCCCCAGCCTCAAGGGTAAGGCCAAAGGAGGAACCCAGCTTCATTTTGGGGAATACGGCTTACAGGCAGTAGAAGGGGCCTGGATTACCAGCCAGCAGATTGAGGCTGCGCGGGTAGCTATTTCCCGTTATATCCGCCGGGGCGGTAAAATCTGGATAAACATCTTTCCGGACCACCCGATTACCAGAAAACCTGCTGAAACCCGGATGGGTAGTGGTAAGGGTGCCCCGGAATACTGGGTGGCAGTAGTAAAGCCCGGTAAGATTATGTTTGAGCTTGCTGGGGTATCGGAAGAAGTTGCGCGTGAAGCGCTGAGACTTGCTTCCCATAAACTGCCCATCAAAACCAAATTTGTGAAACGGGAAGTAGGTGGTGAAGCCCATGAAAGCTAAAGAATTAAGAGAATTAACCGATGCGGAATTAGTGGAAAAATTGGCGAGTTTAAAAGATGAGCTTTTTAAACTTCGGTTTCAGCTTTCCACCGGTCAATTGGATAATCCATCCCGAATCCGTGAGGTGCGGCGGGATATAGCACGGGTTAATACCATTATCCGGGAAAGAGAAATTGCCAGACAAAAAGTGGAGAAGTAGAAAGGGGGCGTAGAAGATGGAAAAGAAAAAAGTCCAAAAAATAAAAATCGGACGGGTCGTTAGCGATAAAATGGATAAAACGGTGGTAGTTGCCGTTGAGGAGTTGGTCAGCCACCCCCTTTATAAAAAGACCATTCGCCGAACAAAGAAGTTTAAAGCCCACGATGAACATAACGCCTGCCGGACTGGCGACATAGTAAAAATTGCCGAGACTCGGCCCCTCTCCAAGGAAAAGAGATGGAGAGTTGTGGAGATTATCGAGCGGGGCAAAGTGTTAGGCGAAGAGGAAAATCTTGAAACTATTGAAGGTTAAGCAGGTTCTACCTGAAAGGAGGTAGTAGCAAGTGATTCAAGTACAAACCATATTGAATTCCGCCGATAACACCGGCGCGAAAAAATTAATGTGCATCCGGGTTTTAGGAGGATCCAACCGGAGATATGCAAGTTTAGGTGATATAATCGTTTGCTCCGTTAAGGAAGCAACACCCGATGCCGTTGTGAAAAAGGGAGAGGTGGTTAAAGCAGTAGTTGTTCGGACCAAAAAAGAAGTGCGCCGGCCGGACGGTACGTATATTAAATTTGACGAAAATGCTGCAGTAATTATTAAGGACGATAAGAGCCCACGGGGTACCCGAATTTTTGGACCGGTAGCCCGGGAACTGCGGGAAAAGGATTTCATGAAAATCATCTCCCTGGCTCCGGAAGTCCTTTAAGGAGGTGGGATTATGCCAAAATTAAAGGTTAAAAAGGGCGATACGGTCTTAGTCATTGCAGGTAAAGACAAAGACAAAAAGGGAAAAATTGTGCAGGTTTTGCCCAAGGAAAATAGAGTTGTGGTTGAGGGCGTAAATATCGTTAAAAGACATACCCGTCCCAATCCCAAACTTCCCCAGGGTGGTATTGTTGAGAAAGAAGCCCCGATTCACGTAAGTAACGTGATGGTGATCTGCCCCAGCTGCGGCAAGCCCACCCGGGTCGGGAAGAAGTTTTTAGCGGATGGCAAGAAGATTAGAGTTTGTAAAAAATGCGGCGAGAGCCTTGACAGGTAAGCCGTGGCGAAAGGAGGTTATACCGTGCCCAGACTTAAGGATAAATATCAAAACGATGTAATACCGGCAATGATGGAAAAGTTTGGATATAAAAATAAAATGCAAGTGCCAAAACTTGAAAAAATAGTGATAAACATCGGCTTAGGCGAAGCCCTGCAAAATCCTAAAGCTGTGGATGCTGCAGTTGCCGATCTTATGGCTATCACCGGACAAAGACCGGTCCTTACCAAAGCCAAGAAATCGGTGGCCGGTTTTAGAGTGCGGCAGGGAGCTACTATTGGCGTAAAAGTTACCCTGCGCGGTGACCGGATGTATGAATTCATGGACAAATTTGTCAATATAGTACTTCCCCGGGTTCGGGACTTCAGGGGTTTATCGCCAAAATCCTTTGATGGTCGGGGAAATTACTCGGTAGGTTTACGGGAGCAGCTTATTTTCCCGGAAATTGACTATGATAAAATTGATAAAGTTCGGGGTATGGAAGTTACTTTCGTTACTACCGCTAAAACCGATGAAGAGGCTCGGGAATTGTTACAATTAATGGGAATGCCCTTCAGCAGATAAGGAAAGGGGGACGTTTATGGCCAAGAAATCGATGATTGCCAAAGCGCAAAGGCCGCCAAAATTTAAAGTAAGAAAATACAACCGGTGTAAAATCTGTGGAAGACCGAGAGCGTACTTGCGTGATTTTGGCATGTGCCGGATTTGCTTTAGAAAACTTGCCCA
This sequence comes from Carboxydothermus ferrireducens DSM 11255, assembly GCF_000427565.1. Lineage (NCBI taxonomy): Bacteria > Bacillati > Bacillota > Clostridia > Thermoanaerobacterales > Thermoanaerobacteraceae > Carboxydothermus > Carboxydothermus ferrireducens. The sequence goes on along the minus strand of NZ_ATYG01000024.1, from coordinate 43,558 downwards.
CCAAGGAGAGATTCCGGGCGTTAAGAAAGCCAGCTGGTAAAGAAAGGGGGTAAATACCATGGTTATGACCGATCCCATTGCTGATTTTTTAACTCGGATTAGAAACGCAAATATGGTCTATCACGAGAAGGTAGAAGTGCCATCCTCCAAGGTAAAAAGGGCAATTGCGGAGATTTTAAAAGAGGAAGGCTTTATTAAGGATTACGAGTACATTGAGGACGGCAAGCAAGGGATTTTACGGATATTTTTGAAGTACGGCCCCAATAAAGAGAGGGTTATTTCAGGACTAAAGCGTATTTCCAAGCCCGGACTTCGGGTATACGCTAAGAAAGACGAACTACCCAGGGTTTTGGGGGGTCTCGGGATTGCTATCATTTCGACACCGAAAGGAATAATGACCGATAAAAAAGCCCGCAAAGAAGGCTTAGGCGGCGAAGTTATTTGCTATATTTGGTAGTAAAATCCAGGGAGGTGATTTTGTGTCCCGCATAGGCAGAAAACCAATCCCGGTTCCACAAGGGGTTGAAGTAAAAGTAGAAGGAACCACGGTTACCGTAAAGGGTCCGAAAGGGAGCTTGACCCGGGAATTTCACCCGGATATGAAAATAACTTTTGATGGCTCGCAAATCCTGGTAGAAAGACCTTCCGATGAAAAAGAACATAAAGCCCTCCATGGCCTTACCCGGACTTTAATTAATAACATGATCATTGGCGTTACCAACGGCTATCAAAAAAGCCTTGAGTTGGTTGGGGTAGGCTACCGGGCGGCAAAACAGGGACGTAAACTGGTTTTAATGGTCGGTTATTCTCACCCGGTGGAAATGGATCCGCCCGAAGGGATTGAGATAGAAGTTCCCGCTCAAAACCAGATTATTGTCAAGGGAATTGATAAAGAACTGGTTGGTAATTTTGCAGCAACTATCCGTGCTGTCCGGGAGCCTGAACCGTACAAAGGAAAGGGAATTAAGTACACCGACGAAGTAATTCGGAGAAAGGCTGGTAAAACCGGCGGTAAAGGCAAGAAGTAAAACGTTTTTAGAAAAGGGGGGTAGTCGATGATTACCAAAACCAACCGGAATCTGGAAAGAAAACGGCGGCATTTACGGGTTCGGAAGAAAATTCATGGAACTCCGGAAAGACCGAGATTAAACGTATATAGAAGCTTAAAACACATTTATGCCCAGATTATCGATGATGTCAGCGGGCGTACCCTGGTTGCAGCTTCCACCCTCGATCCGGAATTGCGAGGGAAAATTGGGTACGGCGGCAATATTGAAGCAGCAAAAGCTGTTGGCCGGCTGATTGCTGAGCGGGCCAAAGCGAAAGGGATTGAAAAGGTCGTTTTTGACCGGGGCGGATATCTTTATCACGGACGGGTTAAAGCTTTAGCGGAAGCAGCCCGGGAAGGTGGCCTGCAATTTTAAGGAAAAGGAGGGATGACGATGGCAAGAATTGATGCCAGTCAACTGGAGTTGAGCGAAAAAGTTATTGCGATCAACCGTACAGCGAAGGTTGTTAAAGGTGGACGGCGTTTTTCCTTTAGCGCCTTGGTGGTAGTTGGCGATCAAAAAGGGCATGTGGGCGTGGGCCTTGGTAAAGCTCCGGAAGTTCCTGATGCTATTAGAAAAGGCATTGAAGATGCCAAGAAAAATCTGATCAAAGTTCCTATTGTTAATACTACAATTCCCCATGAAATTATTGGTGAAGCCGGTGCGGGTAAGGTGTTATTAAAGCCAGCAGCACCTGGTACCGGCGTTATTGCCGGTAGCGCAGTACGGGCAATATTGGAAATGGCAGGTGTGCGGGACATCCTAACCAAATCCTTGGGTTCCAATAATCCCCACAATATGGCCCATGCTACCATTGAAGCACTGAAGTCGTTAAAAACCGTGGAAATGGTAGCAAAACTTCGTGGAAAAACCCCGGCCGAAATCTTGAAGGGCTAGGAGGGATAACTCATGGAAAAGAAGCTGAAAATTACCTTGGTAAAAAGCGTTATTGGACAAAGTGAACGGCAGAAGGCAACGGTAAAGTCCCTGGGATTGAGAAAACTCAACCAGTCCGTTATCAAAGCCGATACTCCTGAAATCCGCGGGATGATAAATAAAGTGAGCCATTTATTAAAAGTTGAGGAAATTTAGGAGGTGGGAAAATGCGGTTACATGATTTAAGGCCTGTGCCTGGTTCGCGGCAAAAACCCACCCGGAAAGGTCAGGGAATAGGTTCTGGCCTTGGAAAAACTGCTGGACGTGGACAAAAAGGACAAAAGGCACGTTCGGGCGGCGGCGTCAGACCAGGCTTTGAGGGTGGCCAGATGCCCCTTTACCGGAGATTACCCAAACGCGGCTTTCACAATAAATTTGCCAAAGAAATCATTGCCATTAACGTGGACCGCTTAAATAAATTTGAAGATGGGACAGTGGTAACTCCAGAACTCCTGCTGGAAACTGGTATAATAAAGAAAATAGGGGACGGTGTAAAGATTTTAGGCGGCGGCGAACTAAAGAAAGCGCTTACCGTTAAAGCACATGCCTTTAGTGAATCGGCAAAAGAAAAAATTACCGCTGCCGGCGGGCAAGCGGAGGTGCTGTAAATGCTTGATGCCCTCCGCAATGCCATGAAGGCTAAAGAATTAAAGAGTAGATTGCTCTTTACCTTATTGATGCTTTTGGTCTTTCGTATCGGAGCTCATATACCGGTACCGGGAATTAACCTGGCCCGCATGGAAGAATTAATCCAATCGGGTACAATTTTGGGGTTTTTCGATGTTATTTCCGGTGGTGCCTTTAAGAAATTTACCATTTTTGCCATGAGTATTACCCCGTATATTAACGCTTCGATTATTATGCAACTTTTAACGGTGGTAATACCATACCTGGAAAAGCTGGCTAAAGAAGGGGAAGAAGGTCGGCGGAAAATTACCGAGTACGTTCGGTATGGAACCGTCATCTTAGCCTTTATTCAAGGCTTCTTCATGGCAATTGGTTTAAGATCGGCCTTAAACAACCCCGGAATCTTAACATATTTATACGTTGCCCTTGCTCTTACCGCGGGAACAGCGTTTTTAATGTGGCTTGGGGAACAGATTACCGAAAAGGGCATCGGTAACGGGATATCGCTAATAATTTTTGCCGGGATTGTTTCCAGGATCCCTGGTTCCATTAAAACGATTATTGATTACGTTTCTGCCGGTACGGCAAACATTTTAAACGTTTTAATCTTAGCCGTAATTGCTGTAGCCGCAATTTACGCCGTTGTGGTGGTTAACGAAGCCCAGCGGAGAATTCCGGTGCAGTATGCAAAAAGGGTTGTCGGCCGCCGGGTTTACGGCGGGCAAAGCACCCACCTGCCCATCAAGGTTAATCAGGCAGGGGTTATTCCGATAATTTTTGCTTCTTCACTTTTGATGTTTCCGATTACTATTGCGGGATGGTTTCCCCAAAACGGTTTTGCCCAGTGGGTTTTAAAATATTTTGGCTGGGGAACTGTAATTAACACCATTTTATACGCTTTACTAATTATTGGCTTTACCTATTTTTACACTGCGATTATCATGAACCCCTTGGATATTGCCGAAAACCTTAAGAAATACGGGGGCTTTATCCCTGGAATTCGTCCTGGAAGACCAACGGCAGAATATATCGATAAGGTCATGAGCCGGGTAACCTTTGCTGGTGCAGTATTCTTGGCCTTTATTGCCATACTGCCCAATATCGTGATGGCAATAGCCCGGATTCCCAATGTAACCTTTGGTGGTACTGCTCTCTTGATTGTTGTTGGTGTGGCGCTGGATACTATGAAACAGTTAGAATCTTACCTTTTAATGAGACATTATCAAGGTTTTATTAAGTAGCTGGTGAGAAAATTGATTACCGTTAAAACAGAAAAAGAATTAAGGCTTATGCGGGAGGCGGGGCGAATTGTCGCCCTGACTCTTCAGGCCTTGGAAAAAGTGATTGAACCGGGGATAACTACCTTAGAACTTGATAAAATTGCAGAAGAAACAATTAAAAAATTAGGCGGAAAGCCAGCTTTTAAAGGCTTATATGGTTTTCCGGCAACTATCTGTGCTTCAATTAATGAAGAAGTGGTTCACGGAATCCCTGGTTTAAGAAAATTGCGGAATGGAGATATTATTAGTATTGATATTGGAGCTGTTGTGGACGGATATTATGGCGATGCTGCAAAAACCTGGCCAGTGGGGGAAGTTTCTCCCGAGGCTAAAAAGCTCATTGAAGTGACCGAAGCATCGCTTTACGCCGGGATTGAGGCAGCCGTGGTTGGCAATAGGGTTTCGGACATTTCCCATGCGGTCGAAAGCTACGTGGTTCGCCACGGGTTTTCCGTGGTGAGACAATATGCGGGACATGGAATTGGCAAAGCGCTGCATGAGGAGCCGAACGTGCCCAACTACGGTAAGCCGGGTCGTGGTGCTCGGTTGGTCCCGGGAATGACATTAGCAATCGAACCGATGGTTAACATTGGAACCTATGAGGTCTTCACCCTTCCGGACAAATGGACGGTGGTAACCCGGGACGGTAAATGGTCAGCCCATTTTGAACACACCATTGCTATTACCGAAAATGGGCCCATGATTCTAACCTTGCCGTAAAAAGGAATGGGTGGTGAAGGTCATGCATTTAGACAAAATCCGTCCCGGCCAAGTAGTGCTGTCCACAGCCGGCCGTGATTGCGGAAACTTCTACATTATCTATCGGGTTATTAATGACCGTTATGTTGAAGTGGTTGATGGTCAGCACCGTCGTATTGAAAATCCCAAAAAGAAAAACGTCCGTCATTTGAAATTTTTAAACTACCGTTTTCCAGACGAGGGTAAACTGAGCAATCCGGAGATCCGGAAATTTCTTAAATCGTTTGACGAAAAGGGCGAAGAACTGGATGGGTGAGGAGGTTGATTGCTTAATGTCGAAAGATGATGTCATTGAAGTGGAAGGCACGGTAGTGGAGCCCCTTCCAAACGCAATGTTTCGGGTCGAGCTGGATAATGGGCATAAAGTGTTAGCCCATGTTTCCGGGAAAATACGCATGAATTTTATTCGAATCTTGCCAGGTGACCGGGTAACCGTTGAATTATCACCCTATGATTTGACCCGGGGTAGGATTATCTACCGGCACAAGTAGGGAAATAAAGGGGGTTTAAACATGAAAGTCAGACCCAGCGTTAAACCGATCTGCGAAAAATGTAAGATTATCCGCCGGAAAGGGCGAGTAAGGGTTATTTGTGAAAATCCCAAGCATAAGCAGAAGCAGGGATAATTTCTTAGGAGGTGCGGTAATGGCTCGGATTGCTGGTGTGGATCTTCCGAGAGATAAAAGGGTCGAAATTGCCTTAACTTATATTTACGGTATTGGTCGACCAACAGCTAATGTTATCTTAAAGAAGACCGGTATTAACCCCGATACTCGGGTTAAAGATTTGACCGAAGAAGAAGTGGCAAAGCTTCGGGATGAGATTGAAAAGAACTACAAGGTCGAAGGAGAATTAAGACGGGAAGTTGCGTTGAATATTAAACGGCTTATTGAAATTGGCTGCTACCGGGGTATTCGTCACCGGAAAGGCTTACCGGTTAGAGGACAGAGAACCCGAACCAACGCTCGTACCCGGAAAGGGCCCAGAAGAACCGTTGGGGTAAAACGGAAGAAGTAAGCTTAAAGGAGGGATATGATGGCTCGCCGGACAAAAGCCAGAAAAAAGGAAAAAAAGCATGTTGAGCAAGGAGTAGCCCATATCAAGTCTACATTTAACAATACAATTGTTACCATAACCGATCCCCAGGGGAACACCCTTTCCTGGGCAAGTGCGGGAACCGTTGGCTTTGAAGGAACCAGGAAAGGCACTCCCTTTGCCGCACAGTTAGCTGCGGAAAAAGCTGCTAAAGAAGCGATGGAATTTGGCGTAAAGACTGTTGAGGTTTATGTGAAAGGACCAGGCGCAGGTCGGGAAGCGGCAATCCGCTCGTTGCAAGCTGCTGGCCTGGAAGTTAGCCTTATTAAGGACGTAACCCCGATTCCTCATAACGGGTGTCGTCCACCGAAACGTAGGAGAGTATAGGAGGTAGATAACGAAATGGCGAGATATACGGGTCCTGTTTGCAAGCTTTGCCGCAGGGAAGGAATAAAGCTTTTCCTGAAAGGAGATCGCTGCTATACCGATAAGTGTGCCATTGCCAGGAGAAATTATGCTCCCGGTCAGCACGGACATACAAGGAAAAAGCCCACCGAGTATGCCCTGCAACTGCGGGAAAAGCAGAAAGCAAAGCGAATTTACGGAGTATTGGAAGCGCAGTTCCGGCGTTATTTTGAAATGGCCGAAAGACAGCCGGGGATTACCGGTGAAAACTTGTTGGTAATTTTGGAAAGACGGCTCGATAACGTGGTTTATCGGCTCGGACTGGCTGCGTCCCGCGCTCAGGCCCGGCAGTTGGTACGGCATAATTTCTTTACGGTAAATGGACGGAAAGTTAACATACCATCCTACCTGGTCAAAGTTGGCGACGTAATTGCTTTAAAAGAAGAAAAGAAGGACTCTCCGATAGCCAAGGAAATTATGGAACGGGCCGCCAGCAAAACTTTACCGGCTTGGCTTTCCTACGATGCCAACAATGCTGTCGGTAAGGTTGAAGCACTGCCAAAACGGGAAGATATCGATATCCCCGTCGAGGAGCATCTCATTGTTGAGCTCTACTCCAGATAAGAGCTTGACGGGTATTCCCTTTAAAGGAGGGTCCCTTTGTGCTTGAAATTGAAAAACCGAAAATTGAAACCGAGGAGTTAAACGACCGTTACGGCCGTTTTGTGGTTGAACCTTTGGAACGGGGGTACGGGATTACCCTCGGCAACTCAATGCGGCGGATACTTTTATCTTCCCTCCCGGGAGCTGCTGTTACTTCCATAAAGATTGAAGGGGTACTCCATGAATTTTCAACGGTTCCCGGGGTAGTGGAAGATGTAACGGAAATTATCTTAAACATTAAAAATCTTACGCTGAAGCTTCACGGGGATGAGGAACAGGTTTTGAGAATCGAAGCTGAAGGTGAGGGTGTCATTACCGCCAAAGATATAATTGCCCCACCGGAGGTAGAAATTTTAAACCCCGACCTTGTAATAGCCCATATAGCAGAGGGCGGTCGTCTTTTTATGGAAATGACTGTAGCCCGGGGTCGGGGTTATGTACCGGCGGAGCGGAATAAAAAGGGCGAGCATGTTATTGGCGTAATACCGGTAGACTCCATCTTTTCTCCAGTGCTCAAAGTGAACTTCCAGGTAGAAAATACGCGGGTTGGTCAGATTACCGATTATGATAAGCTCACCCTGGAAGTTTGGACCGATGGAAGCATTCGACCCGATGAGGCGGTAAGCCTTGCCGCTCGCATCATGGTTGAGCACCTGCAGCTTTTTGTTAACTTAAATGAACGGGCTACCGGTGTGGAAATTATGGTTGAAAAAGAAGAGGACGCCAAGGAAAAATTAGCGGAAATGCCCATTGAAGACCTGGATTTATCGGTACGCTCGTATAACTGCTTGAAACGGGCAGGAATCAATACGGTAGGCGAACTAATTCAGAAGACCGAAGCGGATATGATGAAAGTTCGCAATTTAGGGAAAAAGTCGCTTGAAGAGGTTATTTCCAAACTCAACTCCATGGGCCTTTCCTTGCGGAAAGAGGAAGAATAAGGGAGGGAAGCAGATGTACCATTATAAGCTTGGCAGAAGGAAAGACCACCGGGAAGCGATGCTAAGAAACTTGGTGACTTCCCTCTTAAAAGAGGGGAAGATAATAACCACCGAGGCCCGGGGGAAATCTGCTAAAGCGGTAGCGGAAAAGCTTATCACTTTAGCTAAAAACGACACCCTGCATAATCGCCGTCAGGCTTTAGCTTATTTATACGAAGAAAATGTCGTAAGAAAACTTTTTAAAGAAATTGGTCCAAAGTATGCCGATCGTCCCGGGGGCTATACACGGATAGTGAAAATTGGACCCCGGCGGGGCGATGGTGCAATGATGGTTTTGGTGGAGCTCCTTTAATTATGGAAACGGTCATTGTAACCAATAACTTGAGCTATCATTATGCTGCAGAAAAGGAGAGGTATGCGTTACAAAACGTATCCCTCTCCTTTTTGCAAGGGGAACTGGTAGCCTTAGTTGGACCAAATGGCTCCGGAAAAACTACCTTTATAAAATTGTTAGCCGGGCTTTTGGAGCCTAATGAGGGTTATGTAGAAGTTTTAGGTAGAAATCCCAAAAAGCTAAAAGAGGAAGGACTCTTAGGAACCCAGATTGGTCTTGTTTTTCAAAATCCCGACAACCAGATTGTAGCGGCGGTGGTAGAAGAGGACGTGGCCTTTGGGCCGGAAAACCTGAATTTGCCGACCGGGGAAATAAAAAAGCGGGTGGAGGAAGCACTTAAGTTAACGGGGCTCTGGGAACTTCGACAGAGGGCTTCATATGCTTTATCGGGAGGACAAAAGCAAAGGCTGGCTATTGCTGGAGCCTTAGCTTTAAAGCCGCGGATTTTGCTTTTAGATGAACCCACCTCCATGCTTGATCCGGCGGGTAGGCAGGAAGTTTTAAATTTATTATTAAAGCTCAACGAAGAGGAAAAACTTACGATTATTTTTATAACCCATTACATGGAAGAAGCTTTAAGGGCAAAACGCCTAATAGCCTTTGACCGGGGAAGGGTTGCTTTTGACGGAACACCCAATAACTTCTTTAGACAAAAACCTTTAGTTCGGCGATTAGGGCTTGATATACCCCCACTTTATAAACTTCTGGAGCGGCTTTGGGCGGAGAAAATTTTCGTACCCGATACGGTGACAACCCCGGAAATGCTGGTGGAGGAAATATGCCGATTACGTTAAAGGATGTAACTTTTGTTTATAATCCCGGAACGCCAATGGAGGTTATTGCCTTAAATACCATTAACTTAAACTTTAACGAAGGAATTATAACTGGGATTATCGGGCCAACGGGTTCCGGAAAATCAACGCTTCTCATGCTTTTAAACGGTCTTTTAACCCCAACCCGGGGTAACGTGGTGGTAGACGGTCTTGTAACTTCCAAAAAAGCAAACTTAAAAACAATACGCCAGAAAGTGCAGCTTATTTTTCAGTACCCGGAACATCAGCTTTTTGCTGAAACGGTATTTGATGAACTCACTTTTGGCCCAAAAAATTTTGGAAGGGAATTAACCGAAGGGCAAGCGGCGGAACTATTAAGACAAGTAGGTTTGGATGAAACCTATTTAAAAAGGTCGCCTTTTGAATTAAGCGGTGGCGAAAAACGAAGACTGGCGATAGCTTCGGTTTTGGGTATATCCCCCAAATACCTGATCTTAGATGAACCGGCGGCTGCCCTGGATCCGGTGGGGAAAGAAACCATTTACCGGCTTTTATTGTCTCTAAAAAAGCAGGGGGTTACGGTAATTATTGTTTCGCACAACATGGAAGAAGTGGCCTATCTTTGCGACCAGATTTTAGTTTTAGACCGGGGCAGGATAGCGGCTTTTGGAGAAAAAAACGAGGTATTTCATAAGCTTATGGAAAAAAATATACCCGGGTTAAGCTTACCGGTGTATGCCCAGGTCATAAAACTTTTGCAAAGCCGGGGTCATAAAGTAAAGATGACCGCTTCTTTGGAGGAAACTGTGGGGGAAATAATAAGGGTGGTGCGGGGCGATGCTTAATGTCAATACCATTGGTCAATACATTCCCGGGAATAGCTTCATCCATCGTTTAGACCCGCGCACCAAATTCTTTAGTTTGCTTGTGGCGGTTTTCCTGGTGTTTTTTTTAGACAACTTACTGTTTCTCGGGTTTTTGCTCTTCGGGGTAATATTGGTTACCTTTTTAGCAGGTATTAAACCGAAAATGTTTTGGCAGGCGCTAAAGCCTGTAGTTTTTATCTTGGTTTTGGCGTTAATTCTTCAGCTTTTTTTTACGCCGGGCGAAAAGTTAATTACCTTAGGTCCTTTGAAGATAACCCGGGAAGGATTGGTGAACAGCGGTATAGTATTTTTACGCTTGGTGGTAATGCTGCTATCGGCATATCTTCTGACCGCTACCACCTCACCGACGGAGTTAACTAATGGATTGGAAAGCCTTTTAAAACCTTTTGGCCGATTTGGTTTGCCGTATGGAGAAATTGCATTAATGTTAACCATAGCGCTCAGGTTTATACCGACGCTAACGGCGGAGGCGGAGCGGCTAATTAAAGCCCAGGAGTCCCGGGGAGCTGATTTTAACACCCGGGGGTTTTCTAACAAAGCCAAAATGATGCTTCCCCTAATTATTCCCCTATTTATTAATGCTTTTAAACGGGCCGATGAGTTAGCGGTAGCGATGGAGGCCAGAGGTTACCGCATAGGCGCCCCCCGCGGGAAATTAAAGCCGTTAAAATTTGCGGCCAAAGACTATCTTTTTCTGTTTTTAAATCTTTTACTTACCGTGCTATTTGTAATTTTAAAGCTCTGGGGTGGTTTTCCTGCCAAATTTTAAGCTAACCATTGCCTACGACGGCACTAATTTTGCAGGATTTCAAAAGCAAAAAAATACCCCGCAGACGATTCAAGGCATTTTAGAGGAAAAGCTTCATAAAATTTTAAAAGAACCGGTAAAAGTAATTGGGGCTGGGCGAACCGACGCTGGAGTTCATGCTCTGGGGCAGGTGGTAAATTTTTCGGCGCCCTGGAAAGCGCCGGTAGATAAAATTCCGGAAATTTTAAATAATACCCTTCCAACCGCAATTCGAGTTTTAGAAGCTGAAATAGTACCGGACGATTTTCATGCACGATATTCAGCCCGAAAAAAGGAGTACAGGTATTATTTGTATTACGGTCCTCCTTCACCCTTTTATGAACGGTATGCCTGGGCTTTGCCCCAAAAACTTGACCGGGAAAAGGTAGCTGAAGCCCTGGAATATTTAATCGGTACCCATGACTTCTCCGGCTTTGGAGCAGCGGGAAGTAGCGGTAAAAACCCGATTAAAACCATGTTTGAGGCAAGTTACCGGGAGGACGGTTTTTTAGGGTATTTTACGTTTGTGGCCGATTCTTTCCTGTATAAGATGGCCAGAATTTTAACCGGTACGCTGGTTGAAATTGGCTTAAATGGCCATCCGGAAAGGGTTAGAGAAATTTTAACCACCGGAAATAAAAAGCTTGCCGGTAAAACTGCCCCAGCCCACGGTCTTTTTCTTGTGAAAGTTTTTTATTGAAAGAGGGGAAAGCCTTGACGTATCTGGGGGGCCTGTTAATTTTTAATCTTTTGCTTATTTTAGGGGGAGCATTGACTTTTACCAATGCGGTGGAATGGTTTGGCCGCCGTTTTGGTTTTAACCAGGGAGCGGTGGGAAGCATTTTTGCGGCGGTAGGGACAGCGTTGCCGGAAACAATGGTTCCGGTTATTGCTATTTTTTTTGGCAGTCAAACGGACCACAGCACTGAAATTGGTATTGGAGCGATTTTAGGTGCACCGTTTATGCTTATTACCATTGGTTTTATGGTAACCGGCACCGCTGCTTTACTTTTCAGTCGCCGGCGGACTTTCGGGAGCGAGGTTGTTTTGGAACGTGGGCTTTTTCTAAGGGATATCAAAAGTTTTCTTTTATTTTATACCCTTTCGTATTTGGCGGCTTTTGTACCCCATAGTTTTATGCAAAGATCTATTGCTTTAATATTAGTTTTTGGCTATTTAATTTATGTCTATAAAACGGTTAATGAAGATAGCGGTGAGATCGGGGAAGTGGATCCGTTAATCTTTACTCCCCAGAGGACAATTCCCAGGATTCGGGCGATACTTTTGCAGCTGATAATAAGCCTCTTGATGATTGTGGTGGGGGCTAAGTACTTTGTAGCTAATTTGACCCAATTGGCTCACTTAATAGGAATATCGCCAATGGCTTTATCTTTAGTTATTACACCCATAGCTACGGAACTTCCCGAAAAGTTCAACAGTGTAGTGTGGATGAGAAGCGGGAAAGATACTCTGGCGTTAGGAAACATTACCGGGGCGATGGTTTTTCAAAGCTCGGTTATAACCTCAATTGGGATAATCTTTACTTCGTGGCGTTTATCGACGGATGTAGTTTTAAGCGGTATATTGGCTTTTTTTGCGGCGGTCGCGGCGCTTTTTCTGGTTAATTTCCGGCGGAGATTAAGTGCCTGGACTTTAATATTTAACGGCTGTATTTATATTTTTTACTTAATTTACATTTTTAATCGAAGAATTGCTTGACAGGCCAGGGGTATTCCCATAAAATTATAATGGTATAGGTATTTGCCAGTGACGAGCCCCCATTGGCAATACCGCGATAGTTACGGCAAAAGGAGGGAACAAGGTGAGAACCACATACATGGCTAAGCCCAATGAAGTGGAAAGGAAATGGTATGTTATAGATGCTGCTGGAAAACCCCTCGGACGGGTAGCCAGTGAGGCTGCTAAGCTTTTAAGAGGTAAGCACAAACCGGAATTTACTCCTCATGTAGATACTGGTGATTTTGTTATTATTATTAATGCCGAAAAGGCTGTTTTAACCGGGAAAAAGTTAGAAAAGAAAATGTTTTACCGTCACAGCCGCTATCCAGGCGGTTTAAAAGCTATTCCCTACGGAATCTTAATGAAAACTAATCCGGTCCTGGCTTTTGAAAAAGCTGTAAAAGGGATGCTTCCTCACAACCGGCTGGGAAGAAAGCTTTTTAAGAAGCTTAAGGTATATGCCGGGGAATCACATCCGCATCAAGCTCAAAAGCCGGAAATCTGGCAATTTTAGATACGGGCGAAGGGAGGCGTTTTAGATGGCAGTAGTTAATTTCTACGGTACGGGCCGGAGAAAAGAAGCGGTCGCCCGGGTTTTTGTGGTTCCCGGCGAAGGGAACATTACCATAAATGGCAAATCCTTGGAAGAATACTTCCCGAGAAAAACCCTGCAGATTATTGTTAAACAACCCTTGGAACTCACCAATACTGTTGGGAAGTTTGATGTTAAGGCAAAAGTTCATGGTGGCGGCATTTCCGGTCAGGCAGGTGCCGTGAGACTTGGTATTGCGCGGGCCTTGGTTCAGGCTGATCCTTCGTTAAGACCGACGCTGAAAAAAGCAGGCTTTCTTACCCGGGATCCCCGGATGGTCGAGCGGAAAAAATACGGTTTACGGAAGTCCCGGAGAAGACCTCAGTGGACCAAGAGATAATGGGGAAAAACCAGGCAAATCTGCCTGGTTTTTTTATGTTTTTTCTTGATTGCAATTTTAAAATTTGCCAAACAGGTTACTTAAGGGTATATAGTTAAAATATTCATAAAATCAATAAAAATAGGTAATGGAGTTTTTCGATAAAGTAAAAGGGAAGGGTTAACCTTCCCTTAAGCTTTTTAAGGCATCCTTAAATAATTTTAAATGCAATTCCTCATCTTCAATAATTCTATAGAGAACTGGCCGGGCGTAAGGATCATCAATAATTTCTGCATGCTTCTGATAATTGACGATTGCGGTTTTTTCTGCGTGAATATCGGCTATCAATTGTTCTCGTATATTTTGGGAATAATTAACGTAGTGTCCGCTCCAGTAAGCGAAATTATTACCAAAACTACCCCGATAGGTAGGATTTCCGCCAAAGGCGATAATCAGCTTTGCGAGTATTTCAAGGTGGTGCATTTCAACTAAGGCTACCCCTTCAAAAAGTTTAGCAATTTGCGGATTTGTTTTTTCGCTTTCAAAGTGATGATACAGGTACTGGGTAATGGCGGTAAGTTCTCCGGCGGTACCTGCATAATCGTCCATTAAAATTTCAGCATACATGGTATTGGGATTTTTAACCTTCACCGGAGGATAAGGGGAGTTTAGCTGAAAGTCGTTATTTTTGTGATTCATTTTATCCCTCCTTTTTCCTGCTATTATATTTTATGGTTAAAAAGGGTTTTTGGATAAAGGAAAGACGGTTTTATAAGCTAATTGCACCGGGATAGGCGGACTTTATTGAAATTTACATTAATAATGCCTTTCGGCTTGGCATATAATTTACAAGCCGGAGGTGCATAGAAGATGATTATTTTTAAAGTATATCGCATAACTCGGCAAAAAGTTCTGGCGGTAATGGTGGGAATTATAATTTTAACGGTATTAAGTTCAGTTTTTAGAAATATTTTGTTAAATAAGGAAGTACGGGTCTTAGCGGTGGCGGTTGCCAATAGGATTATTGTCATAGATCCAGGGCATGGAGGTCAGGACCCTGGGTGTAAAGGGCAACAGGGGGCGGTGGAGAAGGATATTACCCTTGATATAGCTCGCCGGGTGGCGGCTAAATTACAAATGGCAGGTGCCCAGGTTTATCTTACCCGTTCTGGTGACTATGATTTGGCTGATCCGGGGATTCGGGGGTATTCGATCCGGAAAAAACAAGACTTAGCCCGGCGCATCCAGTTTGCCGAAGAAAAACATGCGGAGGTATTAATAAGCATTCACGTTAATAGTTTTCCGGAGCGCAAGTACCGCGGTGCTCAGACTTTTTATCAGGAAGGAGATAGTGGAGGAAAAAGGTTGGCGGAGCTTATTCAGGACAGCTTTAAAACAATTTTGGCAAATACCAACCGGGTGGCTAAATCCGGCGATTATTTTATAAACCGTAACTCCCAGATGGCTTCGGCAATTGCCGAGGTAGGGTTTTTATCAAATCCTGAAGAGGAACGGCTTTTGTTAGACCCCGATTACCGGGAAAAAGTAAGCTTTGCCATTTATTTAGCTGTTTTAAAGTATTTTAAATAGGGACAGTCCCTATCTTTAAACTTTAACGGTGGTTTAAGGGACTGTCCTATTTTATACTTTAAGAAAAGATTGACGGATGATATCGAAAGTGTATAATTTATACTGTGTACATACAAAAATTGCAGGATGGCGAGCCACGGCAGGAGTAAAAAATTAATGCTTGGTTTAAACTAACAAAAAACATTGAAAAACGGAGGTAAGAGTTGTGGAAAAGAAAGGTTTATCCCACACTGCGTACGGTGGTATTCCGGGAGACCAGTATGAGCCTTATGTTCCACCTACTACAAGGCTTCCGGAAATGACCGTTGTCTCACTTATCATGGGTATTTTACTGGCCTTATTATTTGGTGCTACCAATACTTATTTGGGACTTAAGGTTGGTATGACTGTTTCAGCCTCAATCCCCGGGGCGGTTATTGGAACGGCAATTATCCGGGGACTTTTAAGGAAGCAAAATATTTTAGAAACTAACATTATTCAGGCAATTGGTTCCGCCGGGGAAAGTATTGCCAGCGGCGTAATGTTTACTTTACCGGCATTAATTATTTGGGGGTTTAAAGACCAGTTTACTTTGGCCAAGATTGCAGTGGTGGCAACCCTTGGTACGATTCTCGGGGTTTTATTTGTGGTACCTTTAAGAAAGAATCTAACTGTGGACGAGCACGGTATCCTTCCTTATCCCGAAGGTATGGCCACCGCAGAAGTGCTGGTAGCGGGGCAGGTTGGTGGCCAATCGGCTTCCGGGATTTTATGGGGAGGTTTAATTGGCGGTATTTATAAACTATTATCCGGAGCTTTTGGCCTTTTTAAAGAAGAAATCGAATGGAATATTCCGGGATTTAAAAACGGAGTTTTTGGCTTCGATATTTTAGCCTCTCTAATGGGTGTTGGCTTTATTGTAGGTTTAGAAATTGGTCTTTACATGTTTGCGGGGGGATTACTGGCCTGGTTTGTTTTAATTCCGCTTATTTCTTACTTTGGAGCCGGTGTACCTAACCCCATTTTCCCGAGTACCGTACCCATTGCCCAAATGGATGCCTGGGCCATTTGGTCCAAGTATATCCGCTATATCGGTGCCGGGGCGGTGGCTGCGGGAGGTTTTATCAGCCTTGGCCGGTCCCTTCCCATGATTATTAACTCTTTTAAAGCTGCTATGGGAGGATTGGCAAAAGGCCAAAGTGGTGAGCAAAAGCGGACCAACCAAGATATTAGCGTAGTGGCTATTTTCTTCGGGGTTTTAGGGGTCTTCATCACAGCTCTTATAGTTCCCCAGATGAAAGTTACCTGGATGGGTGCCCTTTCCATTGTGCTCTTTGGCTTTTTCTTTGCAGCAGTTTCGGCGCGGATTGCCGGTTTGGTTGGGGTATCTAACTTGCCTGTTTCCGGCATGACCATAGCAGCCCTTCTGGCCAGCACCCTCTTATTAAAGGCAATTGGTATAGTGGGAACAAAGGGTATGATTGCGGCGATTACCACCGGCGCAACAATTTGCGTAGCTATTTCTATTGCCGGAAGCTTGGCTCAGAACTTAAAAACAGGATACATTATTGGCGCTACTCCCAAATACGTCCAGATTGGCGTCTTAATTGGTGGTATTGCCAGCACTATCGTTGTTGGCTGGGTAATCTTAATGTTGAACCAGGCTTACGGCCTTGGGACCGATAAAATACCCGCACCTCAGGCAACCCTCATGTCGATGGTGGTAAAAGGGGTCATGACCGGAACCCTTCCCTGGGCACTGGTTTTGTCGGGAGTAGTGATTGGGATCATTTTAGCGGTATTAAAGCTCCCTATTTTACCGGTAGCTATTGGTCTCTACTTGCCGTTACACCTTAGCACCGGTGTTCTGGCAGGTGGGGTTATCCGCTGGTTTATTGATCGGGCTTTCTCCGGAGAAACTTTAAAAGAAAAAGTGGAAAAAGGCATCTTATTTTCTTCCGGTTTAATAGCCGGCGATGCGCTGATGGGAATAGTCATTGCCTTTTTAGCCTATAAAGGCCTTTCGGAAAAAGTTGCCATCTTTTCTAAGCTACCAATAGCAGGTAACCCCTGGTGGGGCCTGGTCATGTTTGTGGTCTTGGGGTTAATTTTATATCGCTACGTTGCAGGCAATAAAAAAGAAGCATAAGGAAAGTTCAGGGAGGCTGTCGCAATAGACAGCCTTCTTTATTTTATTTTTGGCTAAAATTACATATAATAAAATTTAAGAAAACTTTTATGGAGTGGTGATATGCCGAACCTTTGTTTGTCCTGTGTTTGCTTTGATTGTGCCGAATACGGCAGTTGCGAACTGTGTGAGGGATATTGCCAGGAACCAAAGGATTATTGCCTCAAGGAATTAGAGTGGGAGGATTAATTATGCATAATCTTTATGGAATTGTAGCTCCGCACCCGCCGATAATTATCCCGGAAATTGGGCGGGGAGAAGAAAAGACTTGTGAAAAAACTATAAGCGCTTTAAAGGAACTAAGCGAAAAAGTAAAAAATATAAATCCGGAAACATTAATAGTAATTTCTCCCCATGCTCCGCTTTTCAGCGATGTGGTCGCGGTTAATATTAATGAGAAGCTGAACGGAAATTTCGGAAGTTTTGGTGCACCCCATATCACCTTTTCCTACCAAAATGATCTCGAATTGGTTCAAGCTTTACTTACAGCAGCTAAGCAAGAAGGGCTGGCGGTTGCCGGGATTGATGAGAGCCTGGCTCGAGCAGTGCGGGTTCCCGCTTCTCTCGACCACGGAACAATGGTACCGCTTTATTATTTAGATCCGGAGCAAAAGTATAAACTTGTCGTGATAAGCCAGGGGCTTATACCTTTTTCCGAGATTTACCGTTTGGGCACAATAATTAGAGAAGTAGCTGCAGAACTTAAGCGCAAAATTGTTATCATAGCATCGGGGGATTTATCTCACCGTTTAACTTTGGATGCCCCAGCTGGTTACGATCCTTCAGGGCGTTACTTTGACCGGCTGATGGTAGATATTTTTACCCGTGGTGACCCTTGGGAACTTTTAACTATTGATAAAAGCTTTGCCGAGCAAGCAGGAGAGTGCGGTCTTCGTTCCTTTATTATGTTATTTGGTGCTTTTGAAGGATATCAGGTAAGAAGCAGGGTGCTTAGCTACGAAGGGCCTTTTGGGGTCGGTTATATGGTGGCGGAAGTCGAAGCCCGGGGGGAAGATAAAGAGCGCTACTTTTATCCCAAATTAATTGCCAAAAAACAGGAGGAAATAAAAAAGCGCCGGGAAAAGGAGTCTCCCTATGTGCGGCTTGCCCGGGAGGCTTTAGAAACTTACGTACGTACCGGTAAAACCATAACTCCGCCGGATCCACTACCGGAGATTTTTAAGCGGAAAGCGGGGGTCTTTGTTTCCATTAAAAAAGACGGAGAACTGCGGGGATGTATCGGTACGATAGCGCCTGCCACCGAAAACCTGGCAGAAGAGATTATCAGAAACAGTTTGGAAGCCGGACTAAATGATCCGCGATTTGAGCCGGTGGAAGAACACGAATTGGATGAACTCACCTACTCGGTGGATATTCTTTATCCTCCCGAAGAAGTTAGGGATTTATCGGAATTAGATCCCAAAAAATACGGAGTGATAGTTTCTAAAGGATTTCGTCGCGGGCTATTACTTCCCAATTTAGAAGGCGTGGATACGGTAGAAAAACAGCTTGCAATTGCCAAAAGAAAAGCAGGGATAGCGCCGGACGAGCCGGTGAAAATTGAAAGGTTTTTGGTAGAGCGGTATTTTTAGAGGTGGCCTTATGAAAGAAGCTGTTTTTTACGAGGTAATATGGGATTCTTTAGTTCAATGCCGTCTTTGTCCGCACCGTTGCCGCATAGCAGACGGTAAAAGCGGGCGCTGTCGGGTGAGAAAGAACGTAAACGGGCGTTTATTTACCTTAAATTACGGCCAAATAACCGCTTTAAACATCGATCCCATTGAAAAAAAGCCCCTATACCATTTTTATCCAGGAAGTAGTATCCTTTCCGTAGGAACTTTTGGCTGTAATTTTCGTTGCGGTTTTTGTCAAAACTATGAAATATCCCAAATTGCCGAAACCGGTGAAAAACTTCTACCGGAAGATTTGGTAAAACTTGCTCAAAGATATAAATCTCAAGAAATGATTGGGGTCGCTTATACTTATTCGGAGCCCGTAGTCTGGTATGAATACATAGAGGCTTCAGCTCCTTTAATTAAAGAGCTTGGTTTTAAAACCGTTTTGGTAACTAACGGTTTTATCAATAAAGAACCTTTAAAAAAAATTTTACCTTTTATTGATGCCCTTAATATCGACTTAAAAGGGATAACCGAGGAGTATTACCGTGATATTTGTCAGGGGAGCGTTACTCCGGTTTTAGAGGCTATTGAAACATCCAAAGCTTTTGGAGCCCATGTGGAAATTACCACGTTGCTCGTTCCAGGGCTTAATGATGCGCCCGAACAGATTGAGGAATTGGCAAAGTTTTTAGCAAATTTGGACCGGGATATTCCTTTGCACTTTTCCCGGTACTTTCCGCGTTATAAGTTTAACTTACCGCCTACCCCGGTGGAAAGTTTAATCCGGGCCCGGGAGATAGCAGGGAAATATCTAAACTACGTTTACCTTGGCAATTTGCCCGATGCTTCCAATGATACTTTTTGTCCTCATTGTGGGGCATTATTAATTCGGCGGGATTATTTTGGGGTGGATACTCCTGGACTTTCAGGAGATACCTGCCGGCAATGTAAAAATAAAGTTAAAATTATTCTTTAGGGAAGGATTTTTTATGGATAAAGTTGTATTAATTAATAATAAACTTTGATTATATGAAAAACTTTACAACGTTGGAGTAGACTATGAAGGAACAGTCTTTGATTAAATCCTTTATTACTGCAGGAAAAAGTGCAAAAAAATTTTTAATATCCCAGCTATTTGTGAATTTTGGTTATGGTGTTTACCAGGTGTTATTTAATTTATACTTAAAGCAACTGGGCCTGGGGATGGATGTTGCTGGTCAGGTGGTGGCAGCAAGTTCTTTGGCCCAGGCGTTATTTATGATTCCGGCGGGTTATATCGGCGACCGGTATGGACGGCGCCGCTTTATTTTCTGGGGAAGTTTTGTTGCTGGAATAATGCTTATTTTCCAAGGAATCTTTGAAAAACCCGGATTAATTATTTTGGCGGCTTTTCTTTTTGGGTTGGGATTTTCGGTATTAGTGGTAAATGGTGTGCCTTATTTATCAGAAGTTTCCCTACCGGGAGAAGAAGTAAAATTAATAGGGCTTCACTATTCTTCAATTATGATCGCCTCAATGCTCGGCAATTTTGCAGGCGGAATGTTATCCGACCTTTTATCCGGAATGCTATCCCTTAAAGCCAGCTACCGGGCCTCGCTAATTTCAGGGGCTTTAATTTTTTTGGCGGGAAATTTATTTTTAACCCATCTGGAAAAGGGTCGCAAGTTAGAGATAAAAGATGATTTTTGGGCAACAATTAAAGGAATATCTGCGGATACTGAAGAATTTTCAGTGTTTAGAACAATTTTTATTTTTTCGCTTTTAATTGGTACCGGCTCGGGTCTCTTTATGCCCTATTTAAACCTGTATTTTGCAAACCGTTTTGGAGTTTCCAATACTTTTATTGGTCTCATTTTAGCCGGAGCCCAGGGGTTAACATCTTTAGCTATGGTAATGGGAACTAAAGCTTCCCGCAGGTTTGGTTTGGTGCGGGCGTTTGTTTTCTTTAACCTAATATCCTTACCGTTTGCCGTTTATTTGGGATATGTGCCCTACCTATCTTGGGCGGTACTTGTGTTACTAACGCGCCACGCTTTAATGAATGCGGGGACTCCCTTGTTTCAAGCATTAAACGTGTTGATAGTGGATCCGTCCCGGAAGGGACTTATTTTAAGTTTAAATCAAGCTACTTTTTCTTTGGGCTGGGCCATTGGGGGACCTATTAGTACGATTTTTTACCGGCTTGGCGGTTATCCGTTAATTTTTTGGGTGGTAGCAATATTGTATTGTTTGGGTACGCTTTGGTATTATTTTGAGTTTAAGAAATATTCGTACCTTGGGAAAGCGAGTTAAGGGAAAGGATTATTCCGGAAAGAAACTTTCCGGAATTTTTTTTAGCAAAAATATTGCATAAATATACAAAAGTATGTAATATTATAAATATATCGGAAAAGGAGGGGCAGCTTTGAAAGTTGCAGTGGTTGGTGCTACCGGTTATACCGGTGCTGAACTGATCAGGTTATTATCTATGCATCCGGAAGTTACCGGGCTCTTCCTCTTTAGCCGGGGAGAAGAGGTGGAAGTGGAGAAGCATTTTCTCGGCCTTGGTTTCGCCGGCAAGGTGAAGCCTTTAGAAGAACTTTCAGGCTTTAATCCTGATTTTGCTTTTTTAGCTTTACCTCACGGAGAGAGTGGCCGTTATGCTCAAGAATTAATCCGACGAGGGGTCCGGGTTATCGATTTGTCGGCGGATTTTCGCCTTCCTCTGGAAGTTTACGATAAATGGTACGGGCCGCATCCGGCTCCCGAGCTTTTGGAAATAGCAGTATATGGTCTTTCGGAATATTTTTGCGAAAAAATAAAAACTGCCAGGCTTATAGCCAATCCAGGCTGCTATCCGACGGCGTTTTTGCTGGCGGTTCTTCCTTTAGCCGAAAAGGATTTGCTTCAAGGTGTGATCATCAGCGATATGAAGTCGGGGGTTACGGGTGCAGGAAGATCGGCTAAAAGGGAGATGCTTTTCGGGGAAGTAGCGGAAAACTTTCGCCCTTACGGAGTTGGGGGTAAACACCGGCATCTGCCGGAAATGGAAAATTTCTTAAATATGTTTGCCAGAGGCTTAAGAGTTATTTTTACCCCCCATCTGGTTCCTATGAAACGGGGGATTTTAGGGACTATTTATCTGAATCTTACTACGGATTTTTCTTTGGAAGAGTTAAGAAAGATTTACCTGGCAAAATACCAGGACAAACCTTTTATAAAAATCCTTCCGGACGGCCAGTTACCGGAAACCCGGGCGGTTTACGGAACCAATAATGCCTTAATTGCCGTTAATAAGGAGCCGGGAGGAATGGTTATCGTGACCGTTGCCATTGACAACCTGGGCAAGGGGGCTGCGGGGCAGGCGGTGCAAAATATGAATTTGATGGCCGGACTTGACGAAACCTGCGGACTTAAAAATACGGGAATTTACTTTTAGGAGGGAGTTAAAATGAAGAAAATTCAAGGTGGAGTTACCGCACCCGAAGGTTTTTTGGCGGCCGGGGTTCATGCGGGGATAAAAAAGAGCAAAAAAGATGTAGCGGTGATTTTTTCCGAAAAACCGGCGGTAGGGGCTGCGGTTTTCACGACCAATAAAGTGAAGGCAGCACCAATACTTTTATCTATGGAAAATATCAAAGACCAGCTTATTTCAGCCATTGTAGTCAATAGCGGCAATGCCAACGCCTGTACTGGCGAAGAGGGAATGCTGGCCGCCCGCCAGATGCTTGATGAAACAGGAAAATGCCTGGGAATACCTATTTCGCAGGTACTGGTAGCTTCTACCGGGGTAATCGGCGTGCCGCTTCCTGTTAATAAGGTGCTTAATGGAATAAGGATGGCCTGCCAGGCTTTATCTAAAGAGGGAAGCGGAGCTGCGGCGGAAGCGATTATGACCACCGATACGGTTCCCAAAGAAATTGCGGTAGAATTTGAAGTTTACGGGAAGACGGTGAAGGTCGGTGGTATAGCTAAAGGTTCAGGAATGATTCACCCTAACATGGCGACAATGCTGGCGTTTATTACCACCGATATTGGTATGGAAAAAGAGCTTTTACAGGAAACATTGCGGGAAGTGGTAGACGAAAGCTTTAATATGATTTCGGTGGATGGCGATTCCAGTACCAACGATATGGTGGCGGTTTTAGCCAATGGACTTTCTGGAGTCTGGGTAGAAAGTAAAGAGGAAGAAGCTTACTTAAAATTTAAGAATGCTCTGGAATACGTGGCAATTTATTTGGCAAAAGCTATTGCCCGGGACGGGGAAGGAGCGACCCGGCTTATCGAGGTACGGGTGGTTAACGCTGAAAGCCTTCAGAAAGCCCGGAAAATTGCGCGAACAGTTACCTCTTCTAACCTCTTTAAAGCAGCGGTTTTTGGGGAAGATGCTAACTGGGGGCGGATAATTACTGCGGTTGGGTATGCCGGAGAAGAAATAACGGTGGAGAAAATCGATATTTACCTGGGTAAGGTAAAAGTATTGCAAAAGGGAGTGCCCCTTCCTTTTTCGGAGGAAGAGGCTAAAGAAGAATTGGCTCGCGAGGAAGTAATAGTAACCATTGATTTAAACGAAGGCGATGCAAATGCGGTAGCCTGGGGTTGTGATTTAACCTACGATTACGTGAAAATCAATGCCAGTTACCGGACTTAGAAGGTGGGAAAAAGATGGAAAAATACTTGGAAAAAACTAAAGTTTTAATAGAAGCTCTTCCCTATATTAAAAAGTTTTACGGCAAGACAATAGTCATTAAATACGGCGGTCATGCCATGGTCAGTGACCAGTTAAAAGAAGCGGTTATTAATGATTTAGTATTGATGAAATTTGTGGGGATTAACCCGGTGGTAGTACACGGCGGTGGCCCGGAAATCAGCCGCATGTTAAATAAGCTAAACATAAAGTCAAACTTCATAAATGGGTTGAGGGTTACCGACGAAGCTACCTTAGAAGTAGTGGAAATGGTGCTGGTGGGAAAGGTCAATAAAGAGATTGTTGGACTTATTGAAAAAGCCGGAGGCAAAGCGGTGGGCCTTTCGGGAAAGGATGCAGGACTCCTTAAAGCCCATAAAAAACTTGCGAAAAATCCGGAGCCCACGGGGGAAGAGTACCTTGATCTCGGTTATGTAGGGGAAATTTCGGAGGTAAATCCGGAAATTCTCTTAACTTTAATTGATAAGGGGTACATTCCGGTAGTAGCACCGGTGGGTTCCAATGGCAACGGGGAATTTTATAACATAAATGCCGATGAAGTGGCGGCTGAGGTGGCCGTAGCTTTAAAAGCCGACAAACTGATTGTTTTAACCGATACTCCCGGAATTTTGCTTAATGAAAAGGACGAAAATTCTCTTCTTTCCAAGGCCAGTATTGCTGAAGTGAAAGAGCTAATTAACCGGGGAGTAATCCGCGGCGGGATGATTCCCAAAGCCGAAAGTGCCATAAACGCTATAAAGCGGGGCGTTGGTTCGGTGCACATTATCGATGGCCGTATTGCCCATTCATTGCTATTAGAAATTTTCACCGATGCTGGGGTGGGCACAATGCTCACTCCCTGAAAATGGGAGGTAGCGATGGAGTACAAGGAGCTCATTGAAAAGGAAAGTAAATACTTAATGCAAACTTACCGGCGAAAACCGGTTTATTTGGTTTCCGGTAAGGGTTCCTATGTTTACGATGATGCGGGGAATAAATACTTGGATTTGGTTGCGGGCATTGCGGTAAATACCCTGGGTTATGCTCATCCCAAGTTAACGGCAGCGGTCGAAACGGCGGTTAAAACTTTACACCATACCAGTAACTTATTTTACACCCGGCCCCAGGTGGAACTGGCCCAAAAGCTTGTGGAAAATTCTCCCTTTGACCGGGTATTTTTTGCCAATTCCGGGGCGGAAGCGGTGGAAGGGGCCATAAAGCTTGCCCGCAAATACTGGTGGCAAAAAGGGGAAGAAAAATACGAAATTATTTCTGCCGTTAACTCTTTCCATGGAAGAACCATGGGGGCCCTTTCGGCTACCGGTCAGGAAAAATACCAGAAACCTTTTCGACCTTTGGTGCCCGGTTTTGTTTACGTGCCCTATAATGATTTGAATGCCCTGGAAAAAGCTCTAACTTCCAAAACTGCAGCGGTTATTTTAGAGCCGGTGCAGGGGGAGTCGGGAGTAAATCCGGCTGACCCCGCGTATTTGCAAAAAGTAGCAGAACTTTGCCGGGAAAAAAATATCTTGCTTATCTTTGATGAAGTACAGACGGGGGTTGGCCGGACGGGCAAATTATTTGCTTTTGAACACTTCGGGGTGGTGCCGGATATCATTACCCTGGCCAAAGGCCTTGCCGGAGGGGTACCCATTGGGGCGGTGTTGGCCAAAGAAGAAGTGGCCAAGGCTTTTGAGCCGGGGGACCATGCTTCGACCTTCGGGGGAAATCCCCTGGCCTGTACCGCAGCTTTGGCCGTTCTTGAAGAAGTTTTAGCGCCGGGATTTTTAGAGGAGGTTTTGGATAAAGGTAAGTTATTTTATAGCCTCTTAGTGGATGCACCGGGTATCAAAGAAGTGCGGGGATACGGACTTATGCTGGGAATTGAGCTGAATTTCCCGGGAGCAGGCCGGGTTTCTGATATACTTTTAGCCAAAGGAGTGTTAATAAATAACATTGGGGAGTGGATTTTAAGGATTGTACCTCCGCTAATAATTACCCGGGAAGAAATCCGGGAAGCTTCGGAAAAAATTTTGCTGGCCGTAAAGGAGGCGGGCACAGATGGAGCTTTATGATTTTGCCTTTGCCGAGAAATTAGAAAAGATGATAGCATCCTACCGGGGACGGGATTTTCTTTCAATGAACGATTTGACCGGGGAGGAGATAGAGGAAGTATTGGATTTAGCTTCGGAGTTAAAAATACGGCAAAAAAAGGGAATTTCGACTCCGATTTTAAAAGGGAAAACCTTGGCCATGATTTTTAGCAAAAATTCCACCCGGACCAGGGTTTCCTTTGAAGTGGGTATGGTGCAGTTAGGAGGATATCCTCTTTTTATAACCGCTACCGATTCGCAATTAAGCCGTGGTGAACCGATTGCCGATACTGCCCGGGTCTTATCCCGGATGGTGGATGGTATTATGATTCGAACCTACAGTCATAGCGAAGTAGAAGAACTGGCCCATTATGCCGATGTGCCGGTTATTAACGGTCTTACCGATTACGAACATCCCTGTCAAATCATGGCGGATTTACTGACAATTAAAGAACATAAGGGGCAGTTAAGAGGTTTAAAGGTGGCCTGGGTAGGGGATGGCAACAACGTCTGCCATTCGTTAATGATTGGTGCAGCCAAGGTAGGTATGGAAGTGGCCGTGGCAACCCCACCGGGCTATGAACCGGATCAAAAAGTAAGTTTAATTGCCCAAAAGGAAACCAGCAGGTGGGGAACAAAATTATTATTAACCCACGATCCGGTGGAAGCGGTTACCGGTGCCGATGTGGTGGTAACCGATGTTTGGGCTTCGATGGGGCAGGAGGCGGAAAGTGCTGAGCGGGTTAAAGTCTTTCAACCCTATCAGGTTAACGGTGAACTGGTAAGCCATGCCAAGCAGGACTTTATCTTCCTCCACTGCTTGCCTGCCCACCGGGGTGAAGAAGTGACCCCCGAAGTGATCGATGGTGAACATTCGGTGGTCTTTGCTGAGGCGGAAAACCGGCTGCACGCCCAAAAGGCTATCTTGACTTTACTCTTAGGATAATTTAGGATTTAATGCGTATAAAAATGCAACGGGAGGCATAAATATGGCGGAAAAAGTAGTTTTGGCTTATTCCGGTGGCCTGGATACCTCGATTATCATTCCCTGGCTTAAAGAAAATTACGGTTACGAAGTCATTGCCATGGTGGCCGATGTGGGCCAGGGGGAAGAATTAGAGCCTTTAAGGGAAAAGGCAATTAAGAGCGGCGCTGCCAAAATATATATTGAAGATGTTAAGGAAGAGTTTGTCCGGGATTTTGTTTTTCCCATGCTGAAAGCAGGAGCGGTGTACGAAAATAAATACCTTCTGGGAACTTCGGCTGCCCGTCCGCTTATTGCTAAAAAGTTGGTGGAGATAGCTGAAAAGGAAGGGGCGGTGGCGGTAGCTCACGGGGCAACCGGTAAGGGTAACGACCAGGTACGTTTTGAACTTACCGTTAAAGCGTTAAATCCGGATTTAAAAATCATCGCTCCCTGGCGGGAATGGGAGATAAAATCCCGGGAAGATGCCATTGATTATGCCGAAAAGAGAGGGATTCCGGTACCGGTTACCAAGAAGCAGCCTTACAGCATGGATAGAAACCTCTGGCATCTTTCCCACGAAGGGGGTATTTTAGAAGACCCGGCCGTTGAACCGCCGGAAGATGTGCTCTTACTTACCAACCCTCCGGAAAAAGCACCGGACCAGCCGGAGTATGTAGAAATAGAGTTTGTTAAAGGAGAACCGGTAGCGGTAAACGGGGAAAAACTTTCGCCGGTGGAATTAATTTTTAAGCTTAATGAGCTTGGCGGAAAGCACGGAATAGGTATTGCCGACATGGTGGAAAACCGTTTGGTGGGTATGAAATCCCGGGGAGTATACGAAACTCCCGGAGGGACCATTTTAACCTTTGCTCACCGGGAGTTAGAGAGCTTAACTTTAGACCGGCAGACCATGCACTTTAAGCAGATGGTAGCCTTAAAGTATGCCGAACTTATTTACGATGGCTTATGGTTTACGCCTCTAAGGGAAGCTCTGGAAGCTTTTGTGGATAAAACCCAGGAAACGGTTACCGGAAAGGTCAGAGTTAAGCTTTACAAAGGAAATATTTACCCGGCCGGTATAACTTCTCCTTACTCCCTTTATGTTAAAGATTTAGCTACCTTTGGTGAAGATCACCTCTATAACCAGAAGGATGCCGAAGGATTTATTAATTTATTTGGCCTTCCACTTAAAGTAAGGGCTATGACCCAGAAACCATACCAGAAGTAGGTAAAGGAGAGGAAAATGAAGCTCTGGGGTGGACGCTTTGAAAAGGATACCGACCGGGAAATGCGGGATTTTCATGCCTCAATCCACTTTGACTGGCGGCTTTACGAAGAAGATATCAGGGGGAGCATTGCCCATGTGACGATGCTGGCCCGGCAGGGTATAATCACCAATGAGGAAAAAGAGAAAATTATTGGGGCACTTACAGAAATTTTAGAGGAGATAAAAGCCGGGAAGGTGGATTTTTCCCCTGAGGCCGAAGACATTCACCTTAATATTGAAACGCTATTAATTAAGAAAATCGGGGACGTGGGGAAAAAAGTCCACACCGGTCGTAGCCGTAACGACCAGGTGGCTTTAGACACCCGGCTTTATGTAAAAAAAGAAGGTACGGCTATTATTGCTCTTATAAAAGAGCTCCAGGAAACTTTAATTAATCTGGCCGAAGGGCATTTAAACACTATCATGCCCGGTTATACTCACCTGCAGCGGGCGCAGCCGGTGACCCTGGCCCATCATCTTTTGGCATATTTCTGGATGTTTGACCGGGACCGAAGCCGTTTTTACGATTGTTTAAAAAGGGCTGACAAGTCGCCGCTGGGAGCCGGAGCACTGGCCGGTACCACCTTACCTTTAGACCGGGAGTTTGTTTCCGAACTTTTAGATTTTAATGGTGTCTGTGAAAACAGTCTTGATGCGGTATCGGACCGGGACTATATCTTAGAATTTCTCTTTGCGGCGGCCACTACGATGATGCATTTAAGCCGCTTTTCTGAAGAAATTGTTCTTTGGAATAGCAAAGAATTTTCCTTTGTGGAAATTGATGACCGGTATGCTACCGGCTCTTCCATGATGCCCCAGAAGAAAAACCCCGATGCGGCCGAACTTATCCGAGGTAAAACCGGCAGGGTATACGGCAATCTTATGGCGGTATTAACGATGATGAAAGGTTTGCCCTTAGCTTATAACAAGGATATGCAGGAAGATAAGGAGCCGCTTTTTGATACCGTCGATACCTTAAAGGGAAGCTTAAGGGTTTTTACCGGAATGCTGAAAACAATTAAATTTAACCAGGGGGCTATGTATAAGGCGGCCTTAAAAGGATTTCTTAATGCTACCGACCTGGCCGAATACCTGGTGGAAAAAGGAGTGCCTTTTAGAGAAGCTCACAGGATTACTGGAGAACTGGTGTTAAAAGCCGAAAAAACTGGAAGGGAACTGTTGGAGCTTTCCTTGGATGAGCTTAAAGAGATGTCGCCGTTAATCGAAGAGGATATTTACGAAAAGCTTAAAATTGAAAATGTCTTAGCTAAAAGGAAGCTTCTCGGGGGGCCTGCCCCTCAGGCGGTAATTGAACAGTTAAGACAAGCCCGGGAAGCATTAGCAAAATAACCACCCGCACGGGTGGTTATTTTTTTCTAAAAGATTTTCCGCTTTAATGTATGGCATTCCACGAGAAAGTGATTCCCCGGTATTTCCCAGTGCCAGTATGTAGGTGGGACAACATCTTCTAAAGGAGACTCTTCAATTAGCTGATCGTAGAGCCTGGAAGTTCTCCGGATATAAAGTCTGGGCCATTTAACTGCTTCTTCCGGGGGATAATCGTGCAGCGGATGGTCAACGGTAAAAATTGCTCGACCGTCATCCTTTAAAAGCCGGGAAATTAACTTGAGATGTTGACGAAAAAGACGGTCTCTTAAGAATTCCAACAAATCATGGATGGAATAAAAGCCGGCCATGAAATCGGCTGCTTTTAACGGATAAATTATCTGCGTAATAACACCGGCGGATACAACCAAATCAAAGCTCTGTTCGAATCCTTCGGGGAGTTTTGGATTATCGTTTACCGCTTTTAAGGCATTTAGGAGTGTGTCCAAGGAAGTATCCCGGATTACCAGTTGAATATTGGCTAAAATACCGGTTAAATCAAATTCTAAAATTTTAATTTTTTCCGGATAAATGGGTTTTTGCCTTTGTAATCCCAGTTCCATTGCCGTTACATCAATATCGAGAAGAAAAGTTTGGTCGAAGGTTTTACTGAGTTCATTTAAATCTATGTCATTGCAATTTCCTGCACCCAGGATAATAGCCCGTCCGGAAGATTTTGCCTTTAAGATTTCGGCCATCAGTTTTTCCCGGTGGGGAGCATATTCGTTAAAAAAGTTTCGCGTATCTTCATTGGCGATTTCTTGAAGCTTTTTGTAAAACATCAATTCTCACCTTGTAATGGGACTTTTTTAAAAATATTTTAAAATTTTTTGCGTACTTTTGGCAAAGATTATTTTTTTAAATCATATGATGAAATCTAATTAGGTTAACTTTAGCCTTTCCTACTCTCTTCGTAACCCTGCGGTATTATTTTTGGCTGTTGTTTTAATTATTACGGGTGGTTACTATTCGGTTCAGCGCTTAATGTTTCGGTAGTTTACCGGATACTGTTTTCTGTAACAAAATCGTAACAAATTCGGCACGGTTTGCTAAAGATTTGGTGGTAAATTTAGAAGCAGGAAATAAGAAACGGGAGGTGAAGTAATGAAGAAAAAAATTATAGCAGGCTTAATTGTTGTTTTACTGCTGGCCATAGCCGTTCCGGCAATTGCTGCAGTTACCAATCCGCAGTTAGAGGAACTTAAAGGATTGTACCGTCAGATGGCTGAGGTCCAGAAAAAGAT
This sequence comes from Carboxydothermus ferrireducens DSM 11255, assembly GCF_000427565.1. Classification (NCBI taxonomy): domain Bacteria; kingdom Bacillati; phylum Bacillota; class Clostridia; order Thermoanaerobacterales; family Thermoanaerobacteraceae; genus Carboxydothermus; species Carboxydothermus ferrireducens. The sequence goes on along the minus strand of NZ_ATYG01000024.1, from coordinate 13,372 downwards.
GGTGGATGTGCGGGTGAAAGCTGGGCTATTAACTAAAGAGCAGGGTGAAGTGATTAAAAAGAACATCGATGCAAGACTTGACTATCTGGAGAAAAATCCTGCTGCTGTTACTCCCGGACCTGGTGCCGGTGGTTACGGCTTTGGCCCTGGAGCTGCCTGTCCTAACGCTTTAGCTGGATATGGCGGCTGCGGATTTGGCGGGGGCTTTGGTGGCTGCGGATTTGGCGGCGGTGCTTATGCTCCAACTACCCCTCCGGCAACCAATTAGTTTATTAGGTAAAGAGAGCCTTCCTTTACGGAAGGCTCTCTTTTTATGCTTAATAAAAAACCCGCCAATTTTGGCGGGAAAATTCGGGTTGTGTACATTAAGAAAAAGAAACGTTAAACTAAGGAAGCTTGCAGTGCATATTGTATACCAAAAACATCATAAATACCAGAGGGTTCTGGTAAAGTTTTTTTTAAAGTACGCTGAAAAGCAGGGGCCAAGCGCTAAAGTTTTAATGGTTTTTATTTATCAGGGCGAGAATTTCATAATAAAAAATTGTCATCGGTGGCACCTCCTGCTCTAAGTATATTGTATACAAAAAATCACTCAAAAACAAGTGCTCTTATTCACAAAAAGTGTTAAGGAAAAGTTAAAAGTTTTGCCTAAAAAGTTTGAAAATTATTCACAAACCCCTTATAATAATGAGGAAAATATGAGCAAAGGGGAATGAGGAAGTGGGCAACACGGTACTTTTTGAACAAAACGGCAAAGTGGGGATAATAACCTTAAACCGTCCGGATGTTGTCAATGCGGTTAATGAAGAAATGCAGGTGGAATTGGCCGAAATTCTCCTTCAGGTTAAAAATAACGAAAATATACGAGCGGTGGTCTTAACCGGTGCCGGTCCCGGTTTTTGTGCCGGTGGCGATGTGAAAAGGATGCTTGCTAACTTTGCCAAAACACCTGCGGACCAGCGGGTTACTTTAATGGAAAACTTGGTCCACAACTGGCTGACCCTTCTTATAAATCTGGAGAAGCCGGTAATATCGGCAGTTCATGGCTATGCCGTAGGGGCAGGACTTAGTATAGCTCTTGCCACCGATATTATTATTGCTGCCCGGTCCACGATTTTTTCCATGGCTTTTTCCCAGGTGGGGCTTCTGCCGGATTTATCGGGGCTGTTTTTCTTAGCCCGGACTCTGGGGGTACACCGGGCGAAAGAGCTAATCTTTACTGCCGACCGGTTTTCAGCAGAAAAAGCTTATGAACTGGGGATAGTAAACCGGGTGGTGGATGATGACCTTTATTTGGATGAGGCGATGAATTTAGCGAAGCAGTTAGCCGATGGTCCTACCCGGGCCTACGGCTATGCGAAAAAGCTTTTGCATTTAGCTCCCTCACTGGATTTAAACACCTTCTTTGAATACGAGCGGCTTTATCAGTCTTTAGTGGCGGAAACCGAAGACTTTCGGGAAGGGGTTAATGCCTTTATTGAAAAAAGACCTCCCAAGTTTAAAGGAAGATAAACTAAAAATTTATAAGGGCGGGGGATTAGGCATTGTTTTATATTGCTTTACCGCTTGTTTTATTTTCTTTTGGATTTTTTCTGGGATATTTTAAGTGGTCTTCTTTTTTAAACCGCTTACTTATAAAAATGTTTAGTCTTTCTTTATTTGTCCTTCTTTTTGTGATTGGAGCAAAACTTGCCACCAACCAGGAAGTTTTAAAAAACCTTATGGTTCTTGGACTTAAAAGTTTTGGGATTATGCTTTTTGCGGCTTTGGGAAGTATGCTTTTAATCTACCTTTTTGAAAGAAAAGCTCAGGTAGAAGGAGTGGAAGAAAATCTTTCTGCGAACCACGATGACCTTAAATTTGTAGGCATACTGGTTTTAACGGTAGTTTTAGGAGGAGTAGGGGGAGCGTTTCTTTTACCGGAAAAATTTCTTAACCTAAGTGACAGTATCATTACCTTTGCCCTTGCTTTTTTGTACCTGGGAACCGGCGTTAGCTTTGGCGGAGACCGGGAGCTCATAAAAAAGGTTCGCGAAAAAGGGGTAAAAATAATTTCCTTTCCTCTATTAGCTCTTTTAGGAAGTGTTGCTGGGGGAGTGGCTTTTGCCCTGATATTTAATATAAATCCAGGAATCGCGGTTTCCTCGGCAGCGGGGATGGGGTTTTACAGCGTAACTACCGCCATTTTAGCCAAAAACCTGGGGATTGAAGCCGGGACGATTGGGTTTTTAGCCAATGTTTTACGGGAGTTATTTACCATCCTTTTAACCCCTTTTTTAGCACGCCTTTTTCCGTACTTTCCGCTTGCGGTGGCCGGAGCTACTTCCATGGATACCACCTTGGGAGTAATTACCCGGGTCCAGGGACCCTATTACGGGGCTATCGCCCTTTTATCAGGGACGGTATTAACAATTATTGTGCCAATAGTCCTGCCTTTTTTAACCCTGCTTTAAAATTTAAATAAATTTCACTTTCAAAGGGGTATTTAAAAATGGCTCAGCAAACTTCCCCTCTTTGTCCTTACTGCGGTTTTTTAAATGAAGAGGGAGTTAAAATTTGCAAAAACTGCGGCAATAACCTTGATCTAAACCAGGTAATCATCGACCCGGTGGCTGTGATGTGGCAAGGGGTTCAAGTCAGCCGGCGGCTTTTGGATAAACCTTTACCCGATAAACCGGGGATTATTTTAGGATTAATTTTTACAGGGATACTCTGGCTTATTGTTTGTATTTTTACTCTTTACCAGTTTATTAAGAGCTTTAGAGAAATGATCGCCGCAGGGGAATCGCTAGAAATTATTTTAAGTGAAGGACTTAACGGCTTTATGCTCTTAGGAGTGACTGTTCTTATTACTTATTTTTGGTTAAGAGTGGTGAAAAAAATATTTACCGGTAAGAATAAAAAGGGATTTACAGAAAAATGAAGAATATAATCTAAAAAAGGAATTCAGGAGGTTTTAAAAATGCATCTTGGAAAACTAAGCTTAGGAGAAGTTTTAGAATTTGCCGTAAGTGTGGAAAGAAACGGCCTTGCCATGTACCGGCAGTTTGCGGTTACCTTTGCCGGAACGGAGTTAGAAAAACTTTTTGATGAGCTGGCCGATGAAGAAGTAAAGCACGAAGAAGATTTTAAGCGGATGTTTGGGGATGTCAAAGCGGAAAACCTGCCGGAGACCTACTTTGATGAGTACCGGGAGTACATGGAAAGTATAATTAACCTGCATCTCTTCCAGGGTAAAAAAGTAGAAGAGGTGGCAGCGAAAATTACCGATGCCAACGAAGCTTTAAAATTTGCTTTGGAGTTTGAAAAAGATAGTTTGTTGTTTTTCCTGGAACTTAAAAATTTAGTTGATGATAAAGATAAAGCGATGGTTGATAAATTAATAAACGAAGAACGGGGACACGTGTTAAAGCTAAGTAAAAAGCTGATATCTTAAAATCCTTGGCAGCAGGATTGTTAATCTTTCCTGCTGTTTATTTTTTCACCTAAAGGAGGGCGAAATATGAAATTTACTTTGAAAAATTTTTTCCGTTATTACTGGTTTTCTTTGCTAATCCTCATCGCCATTTTTGGCGTAAGTTTTTACTTATATCCAATGCTTCCGGCTAAAATTCCGACCCATTGGAATTTATACGGGGAGGTTGACGGCTGGAGTTCTAAAGGTTTTGGGGTTTGGTTTTTACCCTTTTTTACCCTTGGGTTATTTCTCTTATTTATAGTCATTCCCTTTATTGACCCCCGGCGGGAAAATTACGAAAAGTTTTTTGGGGCTTATGTTTTATTTATTAACGGTTTTCTAATATTTATGGGGGCTATGCATGTTGCGACGCTTTTGGTAGGTCTTGGCTATCAGTTGCCGATTGGGAAACTGGTGCCGATAGGTATTGGCCTGTTATTTATTTTAATTGGCTTTACCTTTGGTCGGGTTAAATCCAATTATTTTTTTGGCATCCGTACCCCCTGGACATTAGAAAGTCCCACGGTCTGGGAAAAAACCCATAAAGCTTCTGGCAAATTTTTTATAGCTTCCGGAATCATAATGGCTTTAGCAGCTTTTTTACCGCCGATGGTGGAGTTATTAATGTTTATTTTACTACCCCTTTTTACCACGGTAGCGGTAATGATTTATTCCTATCGGCTTTACGAGCAGGAAAAAAAGAATAACAAATAAACGGCGGGAAGTAAAGCCGTTAACAATGGTAATGGTTTTGCGGTTATTGCTTTCTTAATGGTAACTAATACAGGGGGAGTTCGGGTGAATTACCTGTTATTTGTTTTTGTTTCGCTAATAATTACTCCTGTTGCGTACCTTATCGGATATCGCTTAAGGCCGGTGATCCCAAAAAGAAAAAGGCTATCAGTAGGATTTATGCTACCTGTTATTGTTTTAATTGTAATAGGTATAATAGACTTTTTATTTTTTCAGTCCCCTAAAATTACTCAAACAGGCATTGGTAATTCTATCGCTGTAGGTTTTCCCCTGGGTTTGGCTGGACCGCCGTTTACAGAAAAAAATGGGAAAATTATGTGAAAATTAAAGGAAATAATTAATATAATGTGGAAATAAGGTATTTGGGGGTAGGACGATGGCAGATATCGAAAATAAAAAAGTCTTTACTAATACCAAAAAGAGTCACCAATTACGACAATTCGTGTGGGCCTTACAGGTGATAGTGACTGTGGAAATTTTAATAGTGGGAATTGCTATTTATATGATGATGACCAAAGGCTGGCTATTTTACCTGGTACTTGCCCTAATGCTGGCGTTATATCTTTATGTTTCAAACTTAAACCGTCTAATGCTTGGGTCGGCGCATGTTTTAACTCCTGATGAACTTATTATTTGTCTGGGTCCGAGGTTTAAATGTCGTTTGCCGCTTTCTTTGGTGATGGAGGCTAAGGCGGTATCTTTGGCTTCAGCTCCTCAGGGAGATTTATTAAATGTAAGTGTTTTCCGGGAAGATGAGCGGCTGTATTGTCTTTCACGCAATAGTGATGTCATCCAATTAAACCTTTCGGAGCTAATTATGGTTAAAGCCCCATCTTCTGGTCCTGATAAAAGCCGGTGGGGGTTTATACGAGAAATTTTAATTAACGCCGATGAGCCGGAAGGGTTTTTAGAAACCATTACAAAGATTGTCCGCCCGGAGAAAGAATTAGACCAAATTAAGTCCCGCCAGGATACGCTTAAATCCGTCCAGGATAAAACCCGGCAAATAATATCTCTTACACCTCCAAATCTTAAATCAAATAAAATCCCAATTCTGGAAATTAAACATTTAACCAAATATTACGGTGATTACCCGGCGGTTTTGGATTTAAACTTGGAGGTGTATCCCGGGGAGATTTTTGGCTTTCTTGGAGCTAATGGGGCAGGGAAGTCAACTACCATCAAAATGATGACGGGCCTTTTATGCCCTTCGAAAGGCACGATTCTGGTGCGGGGGGAAGATTTGTGGAAACCTGGAGCTTTAGTGCGGCGCCAAATTGGCTATATACCCGACACCCCTTTGGTTTACGAGCGGTTAACGGCAAGGGAGCTTCTTATTATGGCGGGGCGACTTTACAACCTGCCCGAGGAATGGACCAAAAAGAGAGTGGAGGAGCTTTTAGCGATTTTAGACCTGGAAGCTAAAAGTGACTATATGGTTAACACTTATTCCCTGGGAATGCAGCGAAAGGTATCGGTAGCTCTTGCCCTTCTTTCCGATCCGGAAATTATTATAGTGGATGAGCTTACCAATGCTTTTGATGCCCCAACTTTAGCGAAAATTAAGGATATTCTTTTAAATCTAAAAAGCCAGGGAAAAACCGTATTTCTTTCAACCCATGTGATGGATGTGGCGGAAAAACTTTGCGACCGGGTGGGAATAATCCATCGGGGTCAGCTTAGAGCCCTGGGGACGGTGGAGGAGCTGTGTGAGTCGTTTGCAGTTTCTGGCGGCCTGGAGCCTTTATTTTTAAAGCTAATTGGTGAAGAGACCACTGGTTAAAGGAGTAGAGGATTAATGGTGCTTTGGCGGACTTTAGTCGAAATAAAACTAAGGGAAACCTGGAATGACCGGATTCGGTTTAATCGCTCGGGTCTTTTAATAATATTGTTGGAATTAGTAACCCTGATTTCAATATTCGTTGGCATGAGAGTTTTTCTTAATGATGTGGGGTATGGTTTAAAGTCGGAAGGGGATTTAGTGGCCCTTGCCGCCTTGACTTTGCCCATAACCTTTGGAAATGGTTATCTTTTGGCGGAGCGGATGTTGTTTGGCTTTAAAGCCCGGGTGGACCGTTTGATAGTTAGACACCCGCAGGAGATTATTAAAGCAACGGTCGTTACTGCTTACCTGGCTAATCTACGTCCTACTTTACAAACTCCCACCTTAATGGCCCTGGCCCTGGCCCGGGTCTGGTTTCCCCATTGGCATTTGGAGCTTTTGGTTTTGTACTTTCTTATTCCCCTTATTGGTACCGGCTTGGCCCTTTTAGTTTTACTGGTGGTTAAACGGTTTTTTTTGAGGCTTAGCGGTCTTTTGTTAATAGTTACTCCTTTTCTGCAAATTGCCGGGCTGGCGGTGGCCCTGTGGCTTGGCACAACCCTGGTAAAAGGGAAAAGGGTGAAAGTATGGGCGTTTTTAAATTTGCCGGAACTAATATGGTGGATACCAATTCTTCTGGTGGTCGGGGGAGTTATTCTGTATATGGGGTTAAAGTCGGCAGCTTTATGGGAAAAAGCTTTTTTAGAACAAGAAGAGCGGGGAACCGGGAGGTTTGGGAAAAAGCAAACGGAGTTCATCCTGAAGTTGCTTTCGGTCTTTCGCTTACCCGCTCCTACTCAGGCGGTAATTTTAAAAGAATGGCTTTTTCTCTGGCGAAATCCTTTAACCACGATTCGAATTCTGGCCTTGCTAATTTTATCCCTGCTGCCTCTTATAAATTCCTGGCTTGGGGCCATGGTAAATAGTTTATCTCCCTTGATAACAACTTTTGCCATCTGGTATTTTTGCTTTGGGGAGTTAATTGCGACTGCCTACCAGGCCGAGGGCCGGCGGGTAGGGCTATTATGGCTTGCGGCTATTGCTCCCGGACAATTAGCTACCGGAAAGTTTTTGGCCTATCTTCCTTTGATCTTTTTTGCCGGAGTGACTGCGGGTCTTATGAACGGCGTAATTGGTTTAAAAGGACATGCGGCATTATTAAGCATAGTTTTCTCCATCATCGGAACTACCGTGGGTCTCGCCCTGTCCCTGGTTCCTGCGGGCCTGACCATGAACAAAGTTGATTATGCCGGAAGTTCGCTAACCGATATGGCGATGGAGCAGGTTCCGTTAACGTTTTATAGTTTACTTTCAGCAGTGATGATGGGAGGGATTTTAGTTGCTTTTTATTTTATTGTTAGTTTAACTCCTTGGCCGGAGGCCGTTTTAGGAGCTGCTGTTGCGGGAATTTTGGGGATGGCTATGACCGGGCTTTTCTTAAAACGAAGATATAGCTTATAGATTATGACAGGATAGGAGGTGGTAATTGGCCTTTAGAAAACCCCAAGGTATGGTAAAAGACCTTTAAGGAAAAAAGGAAAAGTTAAAGGCAAAGGAGTGGAGGAATATGGGCTTAACTAATTTAATTAAAGTCATTTATGCTCCCGGGGAAGTTTTTCAGGAAGAGTGGCAGAAAACAAATTTTTGGTTAAGTGGAATTATCATTGCAGTGTTAAATGTGTTTGCGGCTTGGCTTATTATGCCAGTCATGCTTGAAACCACGAAAAAAATGTTAGTAGATAGAATACCGCCGGAACAACTTACCGTAGCCCTTCAAGGGGCAAAGATTAGCGGATTAATTGGAGCTGGAATAACACCGTTTCTTATCTGGCTTTTAATTGGGCTGGTTTTATCTTTATATTCCCAGTTTGCGGGAGTAGAAGGGAAAATGGGGCTTTATCTTAAAATTGCGGTTTTAAGCTGGGTTCCGATCTTAATCGGAAATCTTGTCCGGGCCGGACTTATTTACTATCTGAAGCCTGAAAATTATCTTGATGTAAAAACTTCGTTTTTATTACTTTTGCCGGGAGAAGTAAAGATGGATTTTATCCACATATTTCTGTCTAAAATTGACTTTTTTACCCTTTGGGGTATAGTATTGTTAGGCTATGGTTACGGGAAAGCTTTTAATACCGATACTAAAAAAAGCATCGCTTTTTGGTTAATAATTTTTATTTTAATTTCAATTATAAGCGCGTTTTTTGGCGGACAAAGTTTACAGAAAATGGCTTAGGAGGGCGTTATGAAGAAAAAAATATTAGCTATAGTTGTAATCGTCTTGTTTATTGGCGGGGTCGCAGGCTTAAATGTTGTTAAAATTAAAAAAAATCCGGGAATAGCCGTTAAGACTACCAAAGTAGCCGAAGGGGATATTGTCAAATATGCTTTTGCTGAAGGTACCATTGAACCTAAAACAACGGAAAACATCTATGTTTATACACCGGGCACTGTAAAAGAGGTCCTGGTAAAACCGGGGCAAAAGGTAAAGGCGGGGCAGGTGGTTTTAAGACTTGACGATACTGAACTTAAAAATCAGTTAAAAGAAGCCGAAAACCAGGTAGAATTACTTGAAGTCCAGCTAAGTGACGCCAAAAAGGCCGAAAAACTTCCGGGGATGAACCAAACCTCTACCAAAAGCTTGGAAGTCCAGCTAAAGTCGGCCCGCGATCGGGTAGAGATGTTAAAGGAGAAAATTGCCCAGACCCAGCTTAAAACTAAGCTTTCGGGGGTAGTCTTAGCGGTAAATGTGGAAGCGGGACAAACCGCCAATCCAGGTGTTCCAGTAATTGTGGTGGGGGATTTATCAGGTTTTAAGGTAAAAGGAATGGTAAACCAATTTGATGCTGCCTTAATTTCCCCGGGGCAAAAATTTACCGCCCAAGCGGAAGGTTTGGAGCGGGAGTATACCGGGATAATTGAAACGGTAGAACCGCAGGCGGTAAAGACGGTATCGGCCCAGGGGGAAGAGATTAAAGTAGGGTTTAACGGTAAAATCACCGGGGATATTACAGGGCTAAAGCCAGGCTATAAGGTAGACTTAAAAATCGAAGCGGGGCGGAAAAACGGAGTTTTAACCCTTCCCTTTGAAGCCATTGTGGAGCGGGAGACGAAAAAATATGTGTTTATAGTGGTGGGAGATAAGGTAAAACTTCAAGAAGTAAAGCTGGGGCTTAGCGATGATTTAAAAGCCCAAGTTTTATCCGGAGTCAAAAAAGGTGACCTTGTAGTGGTAAACCCGCCGGCTGAGCTAAAAGATGGGGATAAGGTGAAAGTTAAATGATTCGGGTCGAAAACTTAACTAAAGGCTATCTTCTCGGCAAAAGTCGGGTAGAAGTTTTAAAAAACATTAACTTTACCGTAAGCGCCGGCGAGTTTGTGGCCATCATGGGACCGTCGGGTTCGGGTAAATCTACCTTAATGAATATTCTGGGGTGCTTGGACCGTCCGGATAGCGGAAAATACTATTTAGACGGGGTAGATGTAGGAAGTCTCTCCGATAATGAGCTGGCGGAAATCCGGAACCGAAAAATTGGCTTTGTGTTTCAAAACTTTTATCTTCTACCGCGGGAAAACGTCTTAAAAAATGTCGAACTACCTCTTCTCTATCAAGGAGTAAAACCTGGAATAAGGAAAGAAAAAGCTATTGAAGCTCTAAGAAAGGTTGGACTTTCCCATCGTTTAGAGCATAAGCCCAATGAAATCTCCGGCGGTGAGCGTCAAAGGGTGGCCATTGCCCGGGCGTTAGTTACCAATCCTTTATTAATTTTAGCCGATGAACCAACGGGAAACTTAGATACTAAATCCAGTACGGAAATTATGAATATTTTAACCGGTTTAAACCAGGAAGGGGTAACAATTATTTTGGTCACCCACGAACCGGATGTGGCTTCCTTTGCTAAAAGGTTAATTAGAATTCGTGATGGCGAAATTGTCGAAGACCGGGCAATAGAGAGGGGGCAAGGCGTTGGAGCTTAAAGAGAGTTTAAGGGTTGCGCTTTCTTCCCTATGGGCCAACAAAATGCGCTCTTTTTTAACTGCCCTTGGGGTAATTATTGGTGTGATGGCGGTGGTGGCGGTGCTGTCCATCGGTCAGGGAGGGAAAGAAGCAACTCTCGGGCAGATGAAAAGTATTGGTTCCAACCTGTTTATTATGTACGCCAAAACCATTGGCCAGGAAACAATCCGTCCGGATCAACGTTTGTCGTTAGATGACGTCCGCGCGGTAGAAGCGGGGGCCCCGGCAGTGAAAAGAATAGTTCCTTCCAGCTATGATATGGCCAAAGGAGCTTCTGGCAGCAAAAAAATTGACTTAATTGTGGTGGGGACGATTCCAGAGTATAAAGAGGTGCGGAATATTCAGTTAGTTAACGGTAGATTTTTAATTGAGGAAGATGTTAAGTATTTTCGGAAAGTGGCCGTAATTGATGAAAAAGGAGCAAAAGAACTTTTTGGTACCGCGGATGCTACCGGAAAAACCATTAAAATCAGAGGTTTACCTTTTACCGTGGTGGGTGTTTCTAAAACCGAAACATTAAGCTTTAATATGGGAATGCCCAATTACCGGATATATCTCCCGCTTACTTCCTGGCAGCGGCTTTTTAATACTACCCGGGTAGACCAGTTAGAAGGGGAAGCGGTATCGGCCGATAAGGTTAAGGAAGCTATTGAACAGACCAAGCGCATATTAAATAAACGCCACCGAACGGAAGATTTATACGAAGGTTTTAATATGGAAGAACAGCTGCAGGTGGCCAATAAAGTGCTGGGATTAGTTACCCTGATTATTAGCTCTATTGCCGGGATTTCCTTATTTGTTGGCGGCATTGGTGTTATGAATATCATGTTAGTATCGGTAACGGAGCGAACCAAAGAAATTGGGATACGCAAAGCCATTGGAGCCAAAAGACGGGATATATTAATCCAATTTCTAATTGAAGCGCTCCTTTTATGTTTGCTTGGCGGGATTATTGGATTAATCTTGGGGGTGATAATTGCTTTTGTTGTGGCAAAAATTGCCGGCTGGCCTTTTATCGTTACCTGGTGGAGCATGGTTTTGGCCGTATTTTTCTCGACGCTGGTAGGAGTGGTATTTGGTATATATCCTGCCAATAAGGCAGCTAAACTTGATCCCATTGAAGCGTTAAGGTATGAATAGAAAGCAAAACTGTTTATAGTATTTTGTATACTTTTTGTAAAGGCTAGACAGAAAAAGAGTTTTTAAGATAAAATTTTCTTAAAATTGCGGTAGAATGGAGGGATGGTAGTAAAGGGGTAAGTTGGGTTGCTTGCTTAAAAGATAAAGATTAAAAACACTACGGGAGGATGGAAGATGAAGAGAAAAGGATTTACAACTTTATTGTTGGTTTCCTTGCTGGCGTTTTTGTTAGTTTTTACGTCGGCATGTGGGACTAAATCTACCGGAGAAAAGAAAAGTGAGGATGTAATCAAGATTGGTGTAAACTTAGAGCTTTCGGGTAATGTGGCTTCCTTTGGTCAATCTGCCTTGAACGGGTTTACCCTTGCCCTGGATGAAATCAATGCTGCCGGGGGCATAAACGGCAAAAAGCTCGAAATTATCAAGTATGACAATAAATCAGATAACACCGAAGCGGCATCGGTGGCCACCCGATTAATTACCCAGGATAAAGTACCAATTATTTTTGGAGCGGTTACTTCCGGTAACACGATGGCTTTCATTAACATTGCGGAAGCTAATAAAGTGCCGGTGTTAACCGCGACGGCTACCAACCCCGATGTTACCGTAGATCCGAAAACCGGGAAAGTACGGGAGTATGTTTTTAGGACCTGCTTTATCGATCCCTTCCAGGGGACCGCAATGGCTAAATTTGCCACAGAAGAATTAAAAGTAAAAAGAGCTGCTATTTTAAAGGATAATACCTCTCCTTATTCGGTGGGCTTGGCTAAATTTTTCACCGAAGGCTTTAAAGCCGGCGGTGGTGAAGTTGTAGCCGATGAAAACTTTACTGTAAACGATCAGGATTTCCGCTCGATTTTAACAAAAATTAAAAATTTAAATCCGGATTTCATCTATGTTCCAGCTTATTACGAGCAAGTTGGTCAAATCGTGAAGCAAGCCCGGGAAATGGGAATAAATGTAGCCTTTGGTGGTAGCGACGGCTGGGATTCGCCCAAGCTTATAGAAATTGCCGGGAAAGATGCGTTGAAAAATTGCTACATTACAAACCACTACTCCCCGGATCGGGATGATCCCAAGGTAAAAGAGTTTGTCAAAAAATATAAAGAAAAATACGGCAACGTACCTGATGCCTTAGCGGCTCTTGGGTATGACACTGGCTATGTTTTAGCTGCGGCTTTAAAGAATGCGAAAGAAATTACCCCGGAAGCTATTAAAGATGCTCTCAAAAATGTCAAAGATGTAGAAGGGGTAACGGGTAAAATATCGATTGATGAGCAGCACAATGCTAAAAAAGGTTTAGTGATTTTAGAGTTTGTTGATGGTAAGCAAACTTATAAGAAATTTATTGAACCTTAAGATAAAGGCCGGCATTTGCCGGCCTTTAAATGTAAATAAAGAAAGGAGTAGCGGAAAAAATGTTTAACGCAGTAAGATACTTACTTTGGATAGAGTATTTAATTCACTTAGTTGCGGTGTTCATGCTTGTTGCAGCGGTTGGAGGAATTGTCTTAAGTACTTTAACCGGTTTTTCGATAACTAAAAATGTTTTGCTACTTATTGGAAATGCATTATTAATTATGATCATTAAAGAGGTTTTATGGACGGTCATAAAATTTTTTAAAAAAGAACGCTTTAGCATTGCTTCATTTATTATGATAGGTATTATTTCTGCTATCAGACAAAACCTTTTTGTAGAAGCGCAAATTTCATTAAATAAAAGTCATGGTTGGGATCCGTTGCTTGAGATAGGTGCGAATACTTTGATTATCTTGGTGTTGTCTGTAGCTTATTACATTGTTAAAAAAGCCGAAGCCTGTTCAAATGATTAGTAAAGAAAATGTATTTCCAGAAATTAGCTCTTGAAAAAAGGTAAAGGAATTTGGTATATTAAAAAAGCGTCACGGCATCAGCGGCAAGGACCGGAAGCAAAAAAGCAGGTAAAAACCGCTTGACAGGGGACGCAGAGATATGATAAATTAAGAGACGTCGCTGACGGCGGGAAACGCCGAAAGCGACAGGTACCTTGGCAAGGGAATAACGGCAAGCGGCCCGTACTCGGTAAGGGTACGGAAGGGAATAAAAGCTTGGATTGACCCTTTCATAGGACCTGACCTGTGCAAACAGGTTTTTATAACGGGGTCCCCAAAAAATCGCAAGATTTTTTGGGGTAAAACTTCGGGGT
>NZ_ATYG01000023.1:0-55389 GCF_000427565.1 Carboxydothermus ferrireducens DSM 11255 | reverse complement strand
GCAAATAACTATCATAAAGTCCAGTTTACCACGCCGGAACAATACTTAGCCGAGCTTTTGCAAATAGAGCTTTCTGGCAGAAAACAAAGTAAAATAAAACGACTTATCAAAAAAGCCGGTTTTCCCAATATAAAAACCCTGGAAAATTACAGCTTTAGCAATATAAATTTTCCCCAAACAATAAGCATCGAAGAGCTCACCGAGCTTACCTTTATTGAAAAGCAGCAAAACATAATCATGCTTGGGGAAGTGGNTACAGGCAAAACCCATTTAGCTATAGCTTTAGGAATTAAGGCCTGTAGCCTTGAATATAAGGTCAAATTTTACCGGGTAGTAGACCTGGTAAACCTTTTAACCGAAAACCTCAAGAAAATGAATTTACGGACCTTTTTACGGGAGGTGAGGCAAAACGATTTATTAATTCTCGATGAATTAGGTTTCACCCCAATTCATAAAGATGGTGCCGAGCTACTATTCAATGTAATATCAGACTATTACGAGAAAAACAGCATCATAATTACATCAAACCTGGAATTTAGTAACTGGAACACCGTTTTTCTTGATAATCGGCTGGCAGCAGCCGCGATAGACCGCCTTATTCACATAAAACCGCATTCTATAGCTTCTGTTAATACCCGTTCAAAAATCGCATCAAAAAGGTCACTTTCTTTAAACCGTCTTTCATAGTTCTTGCCGAAGGTTGAAAAATGAGGTATTTTTTCCTGCAAGCCGTAACCTAAAAACCAACGATAAGCTACATTAACCTCTACTTCTTTAATAGTTTGACGCATTGAACGGATTCCATAGAGGACTTGGAGCATAAGCAGTTTAACTAATACCACAGGATCGATGCTGGGTCTACCTGTATTTTCACTATATAGGTCTTTTACTTCGTCATAAATAAAGTCAAAATCAATACTGTTTTCAACAGCTCGCAAAAGATGATCTTCCGGTACCAAGTCTTCAACACTTACAAATTCAATCTGGCTTGTCACTTCACGATTTTTCTTACTTAACATATTCATCTCTCCCAGATATTATTTCTAATTCTATTTTAAAACAAATATGTTCTTTTTTGGCTATATATTCAAAAAAAAACTGTCGACAAGCTACTTTGTCGACAGTCTGAAACTTCCCGGCAAAACCGGGAAGTTTTTTTTTAATAACAAATGCGGTAAGATTATGTTAGAGGTGATAGGATGAAGCGATTTTGGGGGTTACTTTTTTTACTCCTTTTTGGCTTTAATAAATTAGTCCTGGGTGGAGAAGTTATTGTCAAGGGCATTGTGGTTGAGTCGGATTTAGAAGGAAAGCATTATGAATTAAAAGTTACCGATTCCGGAAATTTAAGTAAACCCGAGCCCTATTATGTCTTATACGGCGAACATAACTGGCAAAGCTATGTGGGAAAGGAAGTGGTGGTGGAAGGGACCGTCTTTGACGGTTACAGTATTTACATGAAACCCGGGTTAAAGGTTACCGCGGTAAGTCTTCCCGGAGAAAAGGTTAACCGCACATTTAAGGAAAATCTTCCCTATTATTTGGGACTTGTTTTGGTTGCCGGACTTTTTGGCTACTATATTTTTTTACGATACTTTAAAAAGAAGTAAGGAGAGTTTACCGTGTATCCTATCAGTTTAAATTTAACTGGGACCCCCGTATTAGTCGTAGGTGGTGGTCGGGTTGCCCTTCGGAAGGTGCAAAATCTTCACCGAGAAGGTGCAAAAATTACCGTAGTTGCCCCGAAAACTCTTCCGGAATTAATGAGTCTGGCCCAGAGCGGGCAAATTAAACTTTATCTGCGGGAATTTCAGGAAGAAGATTTATCCGGCCCCAAGTTAGTCTTTGCTGCCACCGATAATTCAGAGCTTAATAAAAGAATAGCTAACCTTTGTCAAAGACTGGGGATTTGGGTCAATGTAGCCGATAATCCCGAGGAGTCCAATTTTATTGTTCCAGCGGTTTGGCGCCGGGGAGGTTGGGAAATAGCTGTGGGGACTTCGGGGTTATCTCCCCTGGCGGCCCGCCTTTTAAAAGAAGAGCTTTCCCGGTTAATTGATCCTGCCTGGGATGATTACCTGAAATTTTGGGGGGAATTACGTAAAGCCTTAAAGGAAAGCAATATTGAGAAAAATAGGAGGGAAGAAATTTTAAAAGAAGTAGCCAAGATTTATGATTACCGGAAGTTTTGCCGGGAAAAACCTTCGGTAAAATTAATCTTGGAAAAATTTAAATAAAAATATTTTCACAAAGCAGGATTTACGAAAAATTTTACGAATTATCTTAATAAAAATTGAATATTGTAACTTTAAGGTGCCTTTACGGCTTAAAAGGGAAGTCCGAGCCCAAAAGTTTTGGGTAACGGCGCGGTCCCGCCACTGTAAGTAGGGAGTTACCCCAATATCTCCACTGGTTTTTACCGGGAAGGATGGGGTAACGATGAACTACAGCCAGGAGACCTGCCTTAAAGTTTGGTTCGAAACCTACGCGGATAGGTGGAGAACGGGAGTTTGGTTATAAGTCCCCTTCTACCGGCGTAGGAGGGGATTTTAATTTTTAAAAAGGATGGTGGAGGGCATGTTAAAAACCAAGTTTCGCTTATTGTTTCTGTTAATTTTTCTTTTAATTCCCACCCCGGTTCTTGCCATGCATATTATGGAAGGGTTTTTACCGGTAAAATGGGTGATTTTCTGGGATCTTGTTACTTTACCTTTTATAGTGGTAGGTTTTATCCGTTTGCAAAGGGAAGCTACCCAGGGGCCGGGAGCTAAACTAATGTTAGCTTTTGCCGGAGCGTTTATCTTTGTTTTATCGGCGCTAAAAATGCCTTCGGTAACGGGCAGTTGTTCCCATCCTACCGGAACGGGGTTGGCTGCAATTTTATTTGGGCCCTTTATCACGACCGTATTAGGTTTTATTGTTTTGATTTTTCAGGCTCTTCTTTTAGCCCACGGTGGACTTACCACCCTTGGTGCTAATACTTTCTCCATGGCAGTTGCCGGACCACTGGTAGCTTACGGGGTTTATAAAGGGTTACAGAAAGCCGGAATTAATAACAATTTTAGCATTTTTTTAGCAGCCATGCTGGGAGACCTGGTCACCTATATCGTTACTTCGGTCCAACTGGCGTTAGCCTTTCCGGGAAGTTCACTTTTTTTAAGTGCTTTAAAATTTATGGGAATCTTTGCCTTAACCCAAATTCCTTTAGCTATAAGTGAAGGGATTTTAACGGTTTTAACCTATAATTTCTTGAGCCGTTATGAAGATGCCAAAATATGGGTAGAAAAGGGTGAGCATTAATGAGAACGTTTACCAATATCATCCTGCTAATTTTGGTAATAGCGTTAATTGCGGTTCCAATGTTTTTAGTTAAGGGGGAATTTTCCGGCGCCGATGAATTAGCCTCCCGGGTGATTGAAAAGCAAGACCCCAATTATAAGCCCTGGTTTTCCCCCGTCTGGGAACCGCCCAGCGGCGAGATAGAGTCGTTTTTATTTGCCCTGCAGGCGGCTTTGGGAGCCGGGGTTGTAGGTTTTTATCTTGGGTACTTGAAGGGAAAGAAGGAAGGAAAAAATGTTAACGGAACAGTTGGCCTATCAAAGTCCTTTAAGGAAAATTGACCCTGTTTATAAACTTCTTTTTTCCTTTACGCTTTTATTCCTGGGGTTAACAGCTCCCAATCCTTTTTTTACATTACTCCCTACCCTGGGGGTGGTAAGCTTTTTTCTGGTGAGAAAGGGAAAAATCCCCGGGCAAATTTTTCTTAAGTACTTGCTTTTACCGGGAGGTTTTTTGCTGGCAAGCTTAATCGGGATAATGATTGACTTCCGGCCAGCTCCTTATGTTAACTGGCAAAATTTGTTTTTGGCTTTAAATGCCGGCGGTCGTGCCCTTACTTCTATTCTGGGTTTGTATTTTTTAATTTTTTCTACTCCCCTCCTGGATTTAATAGCGGGACTTTCGAGACTTGGTATTCCTCAATTTATAATTGAAATAATTATTTTTATCCACCGGTTTATTTTTATATTCTTCGAAATAGCCGGGGAAATCATTAAAGCCCAGGAAGCAAGGCTGGGCTACCGGAATTTTCGCCGGGGCATCTACTCCTTTTCTCTCTTAACTACCGGGATTTTTAAAGGAGGATTTGCCCGGGTGGGACAAATGACCATTTCTTTAGAAAGCCGGGGATACAACGATAAAATTGTATTTTTACAACCGGATTATCAAAATCAAAATTACCCCTTACTATTTTTGGGTATAGTAGTTGTGCTGGCGCTCTTTACTTATGGAGGTGCTTTTATTTGGAGGAGCTTTTAACCGTAAAAGGATTAAAATACGTATATCCAACGGGAAATGTGGCTTTAGACAGCTTAAGTTTGGAGATTAAAAAAGGTGAGCGGCTTTTTGTCTTAGGGGAAAATGGCGCCGGAAAAACCACTTTTTTTCTCCACTTAAACGGGATTTTAAAACCAACCGCAGGAGAGCTATTTTGGCGGGGGGAAAAGTTTTCGTACAAAAAGGATTTTTTGTTACGACTTCGGCAAAAAGTTGGGGTGGTGTTTCAGGATCCGGAGACCCAGCTTTTTGCCGGTACGGTAGCGGAAGAGTTATCTTATGGGCTTTTTAATCTCGGGTATTCAGAAAGTAAAGTGCGGGAAAAGGTGGAAGAAACTTTAAAAGAGCTCGGAATTTGGGAGTTGAGAGACCGGCCGATAGCTTCGCTTAGCCTGGGTCAAAAAAAGCTTGTCGCCCTGGGAGCAATTTTGGCGATGGAGCCGGAGCTTTTAGTTTTGGATGAACCGACGGCGTTTTTGGACCGGTATCACACCCGCCTCTTTTTAAATATTGTTGAACGGCAGTGGCAAAAAGGGATTACGATTGTCGCTGCTACCCATGAAATTGATTTGGCGTACCGTTTTGCCGACAGGGTAGCGGTTTTACATGCCGGAAAACTTTTGGCTTTAGGGCCGCCCGAAGAAATTCTCCTGGAATCCCGGATTTTGGAAAGCGCAAACCTGGAAGAGCCATGGCTTTTAAGGGGCAGCAAAATTTTAAAAGATAGCGGGCGGCTTTTAGCTCACGAATATCCGGTAAAAGAGGAAAAAAAGTTCTGGGAAGTACTTGGCCGGGTAAAAACTCCCCGTTACGGGGTAACTACCGGTACTGTAGCCGCGGCAGCGGCTTTGGGAGCAGCCCGTTTCTTGCTGCTGGGGGAAAAAATGAAGGCAATTACCATTAATACGCCGGCAGGAATAACTTTTACTTTAACCCCGGAAATTTTAGAGAAAAATGCGACGGAAGCGGTTTGCGGCATTAGAAAAGAGGCAGGAGATGATCCGGATGTCACCGATCAGGCTTTAATCATAGCCCGGGTACGTCGGCAAAACTTCCCGGGGATTACCATAAAAGGAGGACGGGGAGTGGGAGTTGTCACGGAACCGGGGCTTGCTGTACCGGTGGGAGAAGCGGCAATTAATCCGGTTCCGCGGCAACAAATCAAAGAAGCGCTGGAGCCGCTAATTTTGGGCGGGGAAACGGGGTTGGAAGTGATTATTGAAGTGCCCGAAGGGGAGAAGCTGGCGTCACAAACATTAAATCCGATTTTGGGGATTAAAGGCGGTATTTCCATCCTGGGTACCCGGGGTATTGTCGTACCTTACTCCCGGGAAGCTTATATCGAGTCCCTGCAACTCCAGCTAAAAAGGGCGTTATATTTGGATTTAAAAAGACTTGTTTTTGTTTTAGGCAATAAAAGTAAAAGAGTAGCCCAGAGGTTAAATGTTCCTGCTGAAGCTATTGTCGAAACTGGTAATTATCTGGGGGATATGCTGAAGATTTCTGAGAACGAAGGGGTAGAGAAAATTTTAATAATAGGGTACCTGGGAAAACTTATTAAAACTTACCTTGGCATTTTAAACCTTCACAGCCAGGTGGCCCGGGGCCAAAAGGAGGCTTTAGCGTTATTTTTATATTCCCTTGGAGAAAGTCAGGAGTTAATTAATAAAATTTACTCCACCAAAAACGTGGAGCAGGCCCTGGAAATTTTGAAGAGCGCCGGGAAAGACCATTACCTGCCTTTACTTGCCCGGGCGGTTAAAGAAAAGTTAAAGAGCTATTATAGCGGTCTTACCATGGATGTGGCTTTTACCGATATATCGGGGGCGATTATTGCCACAACCTTTGACCGCCTTGAGGAGGGATGGCCGTGGGATGGGTAAAAGTCGTGGGGGTCGGCCCGGGAAGTCCCGAGTATCTTACTAAAATTGGCGAAAGGGTAATTGGGGAGGCGGATTATGTGGCCGGGGCGGAAGAACTTTTAAAAACTTTTGCTCCGGATAAAAAACATCTATCTTTTGGTGAATTTGGCGCGGTTTTAAAGCAAATAAAAGATTTATCAAGAAGTTTTAATATTGCTCTTCTTTTGCGGGGCGATACCGGCTTTTACAGTTTATTAAGAAAGATTGAAAGAGAACATCCAGGACTTGTTACCGAGGTAATACCGGGGATAAGCTCGGTGCAGTTAGCTTTTGCCCGCTTGAAAAAATTGTGGGATGGGGCTGCTTTTTATTCCCTGCACGGAAGAAACCTTCCGGAGAAATTAAAAGAAGAGTTTACGGTCCATGTATTTTTATTAGGAAAGAAAATCAATACCTCTTCCCTAAAACAACTTTTGCAAAAACACGGCCTGGAGGGAGCTACTTACTATTTACTTTATGATTTAAGCTATCCGGAAGAAAAAATTATAAAGCTTTCTTTTGCCGATTTACCTCCAGAGCTTTCAGGGAGGGGGATATTAATTGCTGAAAGATGAAGATTTTTATCTACCCGGAACTCCTTATACCAAAGAAGAAATCCGGGCAGTTCTTTTAAAAAAGCTTAACCTGAAAGGCGATGAGGTGGTCTACGAAGTAGGGTCAGGCTCGGGTACTATTACGGTGGAGCTGGCTTTAAGCCTTCCCCGGGGTAAAGTATATGCTTTTGAAAAAGACCTTCAAAGGTTGGAAGTAATTAAAGAAAATCTACGAAGATTTTCGGTAAGGAATGTGGTTTTACTACCCCAGGCCTTACCCTGTGATTTATCCGCCTATCCTCCACCGGATATGGTGGTAATTGGTGGAAGTTCTAATTTAAAAGAAGTATTAAAGCAGGTTGGGGCCTGTTTGAAAAATGGTGGGGTCCTTGCAGGTTTGGCAGTTACCCTTGAATCATTAGCTATTTACCAGGAGTTTTTTCAAAACAGCTCTTTTACCGATTTTGACGGGATTAGCATAGCGATTACCAGGTTTAAAAAAGCAGGAAGCTATCATATCCTGAATGCGCAAAATCCCGTATTTATCTTTACCGGAAGGAAAAAGGGGGAAAAAAATGGCTAAACTTTATGTAGTGGGTGTTGGTCCGGGGGACCCCGAGCTTATTACGGTGAAAGCTATGAAGATTTTGCGAGGGGTACGGGTTTTAGTTTTTCCCGGAAAAAGGGCTTTTAAAGTTGTGGAAAGTTTTCTTGATAATGATAAAGAAATTCTCTTTTTTAATTTTCCCATGGTGGAAGACGAGGGGCAAAAACGGGAAGCGGCGCACACCTTTGCCCAAAAAATTTTAGAGTATTTAAACCGGGAAGAAGTTTCTTTTTTTACCCTGGGAGACCCGGGTTTATACAGTACCGCTGGATATTTATTGGAGGCGCTAAAACAGTTAGGTTTTGCAGGGGATATAGAAATAGTTCCGGGGATAAATTCCTTTTCACTGGCAGCCGCTAAGTCTTTCTTTAACCTGGCTTTTGAAGATGAAAAAGTAGAAATCCTATCGACTTTGCCGGAAGATTTTACTTTTGAGCCCAAAACTACCTATGTTTTTTTAAAACTTTCCTCCTATTACGACCGCTTTTTAGAGCTGGTAAAGGAAGCAAAGATCCAGGGATATTATTTTAAAGAGCTTGGTACCGAAGAGGAAAAAATCTGTTCTTTTAATGAACTTCCCGAAAAAACCGGGTATTTTTCCCTGGCCTTGGCGAAGAGGGGGAATTAGCCGTGAAAGTTTATTTAGTAGGCGCCGGACCTGGAGATCCCGAGTTAATAACTGTTAAAGGAAAAAAACTTTTGGAGGAAGCTGATTTAATTGTTTATGCAGGCTCCCTGGTTAATCCCGGACTTTTGGAATATGCCAAACCGGAGGCGGTGAAAGTTGATTCGGCGCCCAGAACTTTAGAAGAAATAGTGGAGATAATGGTCGAGTATGCTCGAGCCGGAAAAATTGTAGTACGCTTGCAGACCGGAGACCCAGCCCTCTATGGGGCAGTAGAGGAACAAAAAAGAGCTTTAAAAGCCTATGGAATTGAGCTGGAATGGGTGCCGGGAGTTAGCTCTTTTCTTGGTGCGGCTGCCCGCCTGGGTTACGAATTAACCGTTCCAGACGGTACCCAGACGGTAATTTTAAGCAGGGTTGCCGGAAGAACACCGGTGCCGGAAAAAGAAAACTTAGAGGAATTGGCTAAAATTGGGTCAACCCTTGTGCTCTTTTTAAGTGTGGATAAAATTGATGAAGTTGTCGCCCAAATTTCCCGGGTAAGAGCTCTTGATACTCCGGTAGCGGTAGTTTATAAAGCTACTTTTCCCGAAGAAAAAATTGTTATTGGCACTTTAGCGGATATTGCTCAGAAAGTAAAAGAAGAAAAGATTAACAAAACCGCCCTTATCTTTGTAGGGGAGTTTTTAAATCCGCCCCCTACTCGCTCAAAATTATATGCTCCCGATTTTACTCATGGTGGGAGAAGAGAAAGTGATTAAGAATTTAATAATTTTTTACTTTACCGCAGCCGGCGAAACTCTGGCCCGGCGCCTTTTAACCCTAAAGCTTGGGGGGAACGTTACTCTCTTTTCCGGTAAAAGCGCGGAAATTAAAAACTGTCTTAAAAAAAACTGGAACAACGATACAGCTTTTCTTTTTATCGGAGCCTTAGGAATTGCGGTTCGCTTAATTGCTCCGTTTATCAAAGATAAGTTTTCCGACCCGGCGGTAGTTGTGGCCGATGAAACGGGTAAATACTTTATAAGCGTTTTATCCGGTCACTTTGGCGGTGCCAATGAAATCGCCAAAATCCTGGCCCAAAATTTAGGTGGAGAAGCGGTAATTACCACCGCCACCGATGTTCAGGGTAAAGTTGGCTTGGATGTTTTAGCCAGAAAATACGGCTTAAGGTATGCTGACCGGGAAGTTTTTAAAAGGGTAAATGCTGCCTTAGCCCGGGGAGAAGAGGTTAAGTTTTTTTCTAAAGCTTTGCCTTCAGATTTTCCCTATCCTTACCGGGCAGAAATTGAAGAGGAGTTTTCTGGCATTAAAGTATTGATTTCGCCGTATCTTATTGCTCTAAAACCCAATGAATACCAGCTCTATCCTCCGGCGGTTTGGGTGGGTATAGGCTGTCGCCGGGGAGTAGAGTTTACCCTGCTGGAAAAGGCAGTTTTAAAAGCTCTACAAGAGGGCGGTGTTTCTTTAAAAGGTGTTGCCGGAATAGCCAGTATCGATCTTAAAAAAGATGAGACTGCTCTCCTGGAGCTGGCGGCGAAATACGGGCTTAAAACAAAATTTTTTACGCAGGAGGAACTTTTGGAAGTAATTAATACAAAAAATTTACAACAATCTTCTAAAGTTTTAACAAAAGTAGGGGTGGGAAATGTATGCGAAGCGGCGGCTATCAAAGCGGCAGGGATGGGGAATTTAATATTACCCAAGAAGATTTTTCCAAAAGTGTCAGTAGCTCTGGCGGAAGCCTTGCGGTGGTGGGAATAGGACCGGGAGGAAAGGAAGAACTGACTCCTTTAGCCTTAAGTTACCTCCAGCAGTGTACGGTAATAATTGGTTATAAAACCTATATTGATTTAGTTAAATCTTTAATTGGTGAGAAAAAAGTAGTGGCTTACGGTATGAAGGAAGAACAAGCGCGAGCTTTAGAAGCTATCAACCTTGCTCTTTCGGGGGAACGGGTAGTGGTGATATCCGGCGGTGATGCTGGAGTTTATGGAATGAGCGGGGTGGTATTAGAGGCTTTAAAGGAGAAAAATATTTCCCCCCGGAAAGTAAATTTAACAATTATTCCGGGTATTACTTCTGCTTTAAAAGCAGCAAGCTTACTGGGATCACCTTTAAACCATGACTTTTGCTTGATAAGCTTATCAGACCTCTTAACTCCCTGGGAGGTAATTGAGAAACGGCTCCGGCATGCAGCTTTAGGAGATTTTGCTATCGCCTTGTACAATCCCCAGAGTCACCGGAGAAAGAAGCTAACTAAAGCCATTGAAATTTTGCTGGAGTACAAAAATCCCGCAACTCCAGTAGGGATTGTTCGGGAGGCCGGAAGATTGGAAGAAGAAATCAAGCTAAAAACTTTAGCGGAAATTACCGAAGAGGATGCCGATATGCGCACGGTAATAATTATCGGAAATAGCCAGAGCTATTTTTATGAAAACTTTATTATTACACCTCGGGGGTATAAGTGGTGATTTTATTGCTGGGAGGCACCAGTGAAAGTATTTTAATTGCCGATTTGCTCGAAAAAAAAGGTTTACCTTTTATTTTATCGGTGGCGTCAAATTTGGGCCTGATGCGGTTTAAAAAATATGAAAAACCTTTGCGGGCTGGAGTCCTGGATTTTCATGGCCTTCTGGAGTTTGTTCAGAAAAATGGGATAAAGTTAATAATTGATGCTACCCATCCCTTTGCTAAAAATGCCAGTGAAAATGCTATCAGGGCGGCCCAGGTATTAAATATACCCTATATCAGGTTTGAGCGCCCCAGGGATGAATTAAAAAATCCCCTTATCATAGAGGCCATTGATTTAGAAGCTGCATTAAGAGAACTGCCGCAACTTGGTAAGCGGCCATTAATAACTGTGGGAGTAAAAATGCTTCCGGAAATCATCAGAAAAAGTGCTGTTTTAGGGCAAAAGCCGGTAGTCAAAGTTTTGCCCTTAACGGATAATTTTACCCTTTTGGATGATTTAGGAATTCCTCCCGAGGACCGGCTTTCCTTTTGGGGTCCGGGAAGCCGGGAGCTTATTTCTCAGCTCATTAAATTTTATTCCCTGACCGGTCTTTTGACCAAAGAAAGCGGCGGTTTAGGAGGAGAAAGGGAAAAGGTAGAAAGCTTTTTAAACCAGAGTTTACCGGTAATTTTAATAAAACGTCCTGAGGTTTTTTACCCTCAATCGGTATCTACTTTGAACCGTTTGGAAGAAATTTTAACATTGGAGGCGGAAAAATGGAAAAAGCAGTAGTTTTGCTGGCTCACGGTTCCCGCGTGGCGCAAGCGGTGGAGAAATTTCGCGAAGTGGTAGGAAAGTTAAGGGAGCGCTTTCCCTTCCGGCTCGAGGAGGCGTTCATGGTAAGGGCTAATCCCAATTTAAAGGAAGCGCTTTTAAGGTTGTATCAGGAAGGATACCAGGAAATTGCCGTTTTCCCGGTTTTTCTATTTGAAGGTCTTCATTTAGTGCACGATATTCCGGAAGAAATTGACCAGTTAAAAGCCCAGTATCCCGATTTAAAGATTACGGTTTATAAACCTTTAGGTGAAAAAGAACAATTTATTGAATTTTTAGCGGCGGTGTTGGCCAATGAATTATGAATTTTTAATTAATCCCCGGGAGATTGAACAAAAAAGCTTTGCAATTATTGAAAGTTTAACGGGACTTGGTAATACTCCTGAAGACCAGGTAATTAAACGGGCAATCCATGCATCGGGTGACCCGGATATTAGAAAGGATTTTCGTTTTCATCCCGCGGCTATCGACCGGGGGCTTGCCGCTTTAAAAAACAAAAATTTAATTATTACCGATGTGGAAATGGTCCGTGCGGGAATTACTGGTTATGCCGGCGAGGTAGTCTGCGCGATTCGCGAGGAAGCGGTTAAAAGAAAAGCTTTAGAAAATAAAGTTACCCGGGCGTATCAGGCGATGATGGAATTAAAAGATAAAATGGAAGGAGCAGTAATAGCAATTGGTAATGCCCCGACCGCTCTGTTGGCTGTAATTGGACTTATAAAAGAAGGGGTGAAGCCGGCGCTGGTGGTGGGAGTGCCGGTGGGCTTTGTTGGAGCAAAAGAAAGTAAGGAACTTTTGCTGAACTGTGATGTGCCTTATATCACGTTACTGGGCACTAAAGGGGGCAGTACCATTGCGGCAGCAATAGTTAATGCTTTAATTAAATTATCCAGGACCGGAGGGAAATAAAGTGAAGGTTTTAATTACCGGCGGGGTGCGCTCGGGCAAAAGTAGTTTTGCGGAAAAGTTAGCGACCTCTTTCGGGGAAAAAGTGGTATATGTGGCTACCGCTACTGCTGGTGATGAAGAGATGCGTGAGCGGATTGCCAAACATCAAAGCCGTCGTCCCCCTAACTGGGTCACGGTGGAGGAGCCGGTAAATTTACGGGACGTTCTTTTAACAGCCCGGGGAGATGCGGTTCTGGTCGATTGTCTAACCCTCTGGGTTACCAATTTACTTCTTAAAGAAGAAGATGTGGTTGGTAAAGCTTATGAAGTAGTAGAAATATTTCCCAGGATTACCGTTCCGCTTATCTTTGTTACCAACGAAGTAGGTTCAGGAATTGTTCCCGATAACCCGTTAGCCCGTAAGTTTAGGGATGTAGCCGGCCTTGTCAACCAAGTTTTTGCTAAGTACTGCGATGAAGTTTACCTTACCGTGGCGGGAATACCGGTAAAAATCAAGGGGGTGAACTAATGGCCAGGGCGATAATGTTTCAGGGAACCGCTAGCCATGTAGGAAAATCGGTGCTGACTTTAGCTTTAGCACGGGTGCTTTATCAGGACGGCTTTAAAGTTGCCCCCTTTAAAGCGCAAAATATGGCTCTAAATTCCTACGTAACCCTGGATGGCGGAGAAATGGGTAGAGCCCAGGTAGCCCAGGCGGAAGCCTGCGGCCTTGAACCTCGGGTAGAAATGAATCCAGTTTTGTTAAAACCCTCGTCCGATAAAGGTAGCCAGGTTATAGTTTTAGGTAAGCCTATTGGTCACTATTCGGCCAAGAGCTACCATCTTGAGCGGCGCAGTATGGTTTGGGAAGCGGTAAAAAAAGCTTACGAAACTTTAGCTCAAGAATTTGATTTTATTGTGATTGAAGGTGCTGGAAGTCCGGCGGAAGTGAATTTAAAAGCTTCCGACATTGCCAATATGAAAACCGCTTTTTTAGCCAATGCCCCGGTTATTCTGGTAGCGGATATTGACCGGGGAGGAGCGCTTGCTTCCCTGGTAGGGACAATGGAACTTTTAGAGCCCGAGGAAAGGAAAATGGTGTGCGGCTTTATTTTAAATAAATTCCGGGGAGACCTGGAATTATTAAAGCCTGCCCTTACTTTTTTGGAAGAAAAAACCGGTGTTCCGGTTTTGGGGGTAATGCCTTACATTCCCGAACTTTTAATACCCGAAGAAGATTCGGTAAGTTTGGAAGAAACTGTTAGTAACCGGGAGAAAGATTTAAAAATTGGCGTGGTGTGGTACCCCAGGATTTCCAATTTTACCGATTTTGAAATATTCCAGTATGAACCGGACGTGGAGCTTATTTACATCAAAACTCTTCAGGATTTTCGGGACGATTTTGACCTGGTGATATTGCCGGGAAGTAAAAACACCGTAGCCGATTTAAACTATTTAAAACAAAAAGGCCTTGACCAAATGCTCTACGCTTATGTAGAGAAAGGAAAACCCCTGATTGGAATTTGCGGTGGCCTCCAGATGCTTGGAGAAAAGATTTTGGACCCCGATTTGGTGGAGGGAAAGGAAACGGAGGTTAAAGCCTTAGGAATCCTCGATACTGTTACCGAATTTCGCGGGGATAAAATTACCCGGCGGACAAGTACCCGGGTTACCAGGGCCGATGGCTATTTCTTTCTCCAGAGGGAAGAAATCTCCGGCTACGAAATTCACCACGGCCGAACTTTTCTTTCAGGGGAAAGAAGTAATGTATTGGATAATACGGAAAATCCGCTGGTATTTGCGCGTGGTAGAGTTCTTGGTACCTACCTGCACGGGCTTTTTGATAATGACTTTTTTCGCCATCGCCTTTTAAATCGGTTGCGGCGGGAAAAAGGGCTTGACGGGATTGAAAACCGCCCGACTTCCTTAAAAAACCTGCGCCAGGAAAATTATGATAAAATAGCCCGGGTGTTCAGGGAAAACGTTAACTTGAAGAAAATTTACGAGATTCTGGGGATCTGAGATGAAAGGAATTTTTATTACCGTGGTTATTGCCTTGATACTGGACATTGTCTTTAAGGATCCAGGGCAAGATTATCATCCGGTAGCTTTAATTGGTCGTTATATTGCTTTTATAGAAAAAAAGCTTTACCCGAAAAAGCCTGCCAAGAAAGCCTTAATCCTTCGCGGTGGTTTACTGGTAGGGCTGACCTTATTGCCGGTAAGTTTCATAGCTTTTATCTACCAGCATTTTACCCAGAAGCTACCTTTTCTTTTCCAGGTTGTTTTTCAGGGGGTCGGGCTGTTTTTTGCCATAGCCCCGACCGGTTTGGCTTTTTCGGTTAACACCATAAAAAACCACCTGAAAGATGGTAACCTTGCTGAAGCCCGAAAAAGTCTTGGAATGATTGTTAGCCGTGATACCAGGGAATTACCGGTGACGGAAGTGGTAAGGGGAAGTTTGGAGAGCCTTGCCGAAAATACCGGCGATGGGGTAGTGGCTCCCATATTCTGGTATTTAATTGGAGGACTTCCTGGAGTATGGTTTTACAGGACGGTTAACACTTTAGACAGCATGGTGGGCTATAAAAGTGAAAGGTATCTTTATTTCGGGCGCATTGCGGCAAAATTGGATGATCTTTTAAATTACCTTCCCGCCCGCATCACGGGAGTTTTAATGGTTTTAGCAGCATTTATCTTAAGATATGACTGGAAAAAGGCAATAAAAACCTGGCTTAGAGATGCCAGAAAACACCCGAGCCCCAACGGCGGAATTCCCGAAAGCGTCCTGGCGGGATGTCTTGGGGTCAGGCTTGGAGGCGAAAACATTTACCACGGGCAGAAAAGCTTTCGGGCTTATTTAGGTGAACCGCTAAATCCGTTAACTCCGGAAGTAATAGACAGGGCTTTAAAACTTTTCTGGCTTACGGTAATTTTAATGGTTTTACTTTTTGGCGGTCTCTTTGCGGTAGGAGGGGTATGATGAAAGGGTTTATTATAAGTGGTACCGCTACCGGAGCAGGTAAGAGTACCCTAACCGTTGGTATACTGGCAGCTTTAAAACATTTGGGCTTAAAGGTGCAGGCCTTTAAGGCTGGGCCTGATTACCTGGATCCTACCTACCACCGTTTAGCGCTTGCTAAGCCTACCTATAACCTCGATGAGATCCTGACTTCTCCGGGATTGGTTCGCCGTCTTTTTTACGAAAAAGCTAAGGCAGCGGACGTGGCGGTAGTGGAGGGGGTAATGGGCTTATTTGATGGCCGGGACGAACAGTTTTCCGGGAGCACTTACCGTTTGGCCAAGCTTTTAAATCTTCCGGTAATTTTAGTGGTCGACGCCCAGAATCTTGGTACCACCGTAGCAGCTCAAGTTTACGGTTATCTTAAATTTAAAAAAGATATCAAAATTGCCGGGATTATTTTAAACAAAGTTTCGGGGAAAAACCATGCGGAACACCTCTTATCTGCCTTGAAACCGTTAGGGGTTAAGGTTTTTGGGGTGTTTTACCAAAACGAACTTCCCAGACTTAAATCCAGGCATTTAGGCCTTATCCCGGCCACCGAAGAGCGGAATATCGTAGAAATTATTAAAGAAATAAAAGATAAAGTGCTGGCAAAAATTAATTTTGCTGACTTGCTGGCAACTTTACCGGAGTTAACTGTTCCGAAAAAGCTTCCGGCAATTAAATACCCCGATTTACAAGGAAAGCGCGTAGCGTATGCCTTTGATAAAGCTTTTAATTTTTATTACCAGGAGGCAATTGAGTATTTGAGAAGATCTAACGTCGAAGTCTTTGCGGTAAGTCCCTTAAACGATTCTGATTTTCCTCCCGTAGACTTACTTTTTTTGGGGGGTGGTTATCCCGAGCTTTTTGCCAGGGACTTATTTTTAAACCAAAAATTTATCCAGAATTTAAAAAAGAAAATCCAGGGTGGTCTTAGAGTTTATGCGGAATGCGGCGGTTTTATTTATTTAACTTCCGGCGTTAAGGTTAAGGAGCAAACTTATCCTTTGACCGGTATATTACCCGGGGAAATGGAATTAACCGATAAACTTCAGGGCCTTGGTTATTATCGGGGAAAGCCGGTTGGAGGCTACCTCGGGAAAAATTTTCAAAATGAAATCTGGGGGCATAAATTTCATTACTCCACTTATACAGGGCCGCAGGACAATCCTGCGTATCTCTTACGGAAAAACGGACGGGAAGCCTTTGATGGGGTGGCGAGAGACAATATTTTTGCCTCGTTTTTACATCTTAATTTCTACGGTAAGGCCGATTTAGTAAAGACCCTTGTAGGTGGAATAAAAGGATGAAAATAAAAGCGTATGTTTGCGGTACGGCGGGAGAACTGGTTCAGGGAAGTATTGGCGGAAAAGATTTTTTATTAACTGCCCCGGTTAACATAGGGAATACAGTTGAAATTGCTCTTAACGAAAAACTTGATATTCCCGAAGATCGACCCAAAATCAAGCGGTTAGTGGAAATATTTTATAGTAAGTTTTCGATTAAACATAAATTTACCATAAAAGTTACGAGAAATCTTCCCGAAGGCCGGGGCATGGGCAGCAGCACGGCGGATTTAGCCGGAAGTTTGGCTGGGATGTTAAAGCTAAGTGGCATTAGAATTAACCGCGGGGAGTTTTTAAAAATCTTAACCCAGGTTGAGCCAACCGATGGGAGCTTTCTTCCGGGAATTTCTCTCGTTGACCACCGCCGGGGGAGTTTTTGGTACCGGATAGCGGCGGCAAAAAACTATAAAATATTTTGGATTGATACCGGCAAAGCGGTAGATACGATTGCCTTTAACCGGCGGGAGGACTTAAAGGAGCTAAATCGGCTTAAAGAGCCCAAAGTGCGTCAGGCGCTCAAAATGGTGTTCTGGGGTTTAAAAACCGATAATCCCTATCTTTTTGGGTGGGGGGTGACCGTTGATGCTTTTGCCCACCAGTTAATATTGCCTAAAGAGGAACTTTTCTGGGTTTACAGGGTTGGTAAAGAACTGGGAGCGGTGGGGGTTAACGTGGCCCATAGCGGCAGCGGGATTGGCCTTTGGTTTCATAATTCGTGGTCACAGGAAAAAGAAGAAATCTTAAGAAAAGAGTTTTCTTCCTATACATGCCGGGTATTAACCCTGGTGGATGGAGGAATTACTTTGGAGGTTCATGATGCTTGAACACGGGGGAAATAAGCAACTTTTTTACGAAAAATACGGGGTTTTACCGCGTTACGATTTTAGCGCCAATTTAAACCCCCTGGGTCCACCCAGAGACGCTCTTAAGCTTTTGCGGGAAAACTTAAAGGAGTTAATTTCTACCTATCCCGATTATCGGTACCGGAAGTTAGAAAAGGCGGCTTACGGGTATTTTCAAAAGGAAGAAGTAGTTCTGGGAAACGGGGCTTCATCACTTTTAAACTATTTACTTTTTTATCTAAAACCTTCCCGGGGGTTAATTATCGGACCTACTTTTAACCTTTACGAAAAAACGCTAAGAAATCGCGGGATACCGGTAGAAAAGCTGGACTGTGCTTTAGAGGAGAAAGGGTATAGTAATGCCAGGGCTTATCTTTTGCAAAAAGGCCGGAAGGGAGATTTATTGTTTATTTGCCGGCCAAACAACCCTGATGGCTCTGCCTGGCCCGTAAGTGAATTATTTAAATTAATTGCTTTATGTCAGGAAAAAGGGATAAAGCTTCTTTTAGATGAAAGTTTTGCCGATTTTATGGAAGATGAGAGGGAAATCTTTTGGCGAAATTCCGGAAAGCTAAAAGATGTCTATATCTTAATTTCCCTTACCAAAATTTTTGCCATTCCCGGTTTAAGGCTTGGAGCTTTAATCTTACCGGAAAAGGATTATAAAGATTTTAAAAAATTTTTACCCGAGTGGGAGATAAATAATCTGGCAGCGGAGATAGGGCCGGTACTTTTTGCCCAGAGGGATTATCTGTTAAAAACCAGAGCTTTAATAAAAAAAGAAAGGGAGTATTTAAGCCAAAATCTTTTTCGTCTTGGCTTTCAGGTTTTACCGTCCAAAGCAAATTTTTTAATGACTTATCTTCCTGAAAGTATCAGCTCAGAACAGCTTCTTTCTGAACTGGCAAAATACCGGATAGCTGTAAGACCGCTTCAAAATTTTGGCTTGAAACGGGAAGCGGTGCGGATTGCGGTAAAAACCCGGAAAGAAAACCGGGTGCTTATAAATACCTTAAAAAATATTTTATTCAAGGAGGTTTTTTAAATGAATATCAGAACCCTTACTACTTTAGCAATTTTAATTGCCTTAAGCGCCGTTGGCGCCTTTATTAAAATTCCCAGTCCTACCGGAACCGTAGCTTTGGATAGTTTACCCGGTTATTTTGCGGCCCTTTATTTGTCTCCGGGTTTGGGAGCTTTGGTGGCTGCTCTGGGCCATTTGCTTTCCGCCGCTACTGCAGGTTTCCCCTTGACCTTACCGCTCCACCTGTTAGTTGCGCTGGAGATGGCCATTTTTGCTGCGGTATTTGGAGTTTTAGGTAAGCGCAATGTTATTGTAGGTATTGTGGTGGCTACCTTATTAAATGGAGTCATAGCTCCCCTTTCCTTTGCCATTATGCCCAAATTTGGCATGGCCTTTTTCACCGCCATGGTTGTACCCCTTTTGGTGGCATCGTTTGTTAATATTTTGCTGGCCGGTTTAACTGCCCGGGCTCTTCGCGGGAAAACGGAGAGATGAGTATGGCCGGATTTAAATACCGGGATTTAACCATCGTACCTCTATCCCGGGAAAAGATGGTAATTGCTGCCGATAGCATTGGTGGGGTTGGTCCGAAAGCCGGGGATATAGTAAAAACTTCCGGAGAAATCGTTGGTCGTTACGGGGCTCGGGTGGTATTGATGGAGCTTTTGGCGGTAAAGGCCAGGCCGCAGGTAATTTCCTGTACCGTTTCGTGTGAATGGGAGCCTACGGGTAAGGAGATTTATCAGGGGGTGTTGGCGGAAGTAAAAAACCTGCCTTTTGCCATTGAAATTACCGGAAGCAGTGAAAAGAATTTTACTACAAATACCACGGGAGCCGGTTTTACGGCGGTGGGTCTGGGAGACGAGCTTTTAGTAAACAGGATTTGCGAAACTTCGGACTTATATATCGTAGGCGTACCTCTGGTAGGGGAAGAAGTGTTAAAATTTCCGGAACTGCAGGCTACACCTCATCTGGTTTATGAATTGAGCCAAAATAATGATGTACTGGAAATAATCCCCTGTGGGTCCGGCGGAGTTGGGGCGGAACTAATGTGGCTTAAAAATCAGGGATTTGAAATAGAGAGCGTTATAGCCCCTCCCTTTTCCCTGGAAAAATCGGCAGGACCGGGAACTTCACTGCTGGTGGCGGTAAAAGAGGGTATTGAGCTTAAATCGGAGATTCCGGTGCATTATCTGGGTAAAGCCACAAAAGTCAAAAAAGCTTAGGAGGTTTGCAATGAACGGCAAGGTATATTTAGTAGGGGCGGGACCGGGAGACCCGGAGCTCATTACGGTAAAAGGGATAAAACTTTTAAAAGAGGCTCAGGTGGTTGTTTACGACCGGCTGATAAGCCCCGAGCTTCTAAAATATGTAAATCCTTCTGCTGAACTTTACTATGCCGGAAAAGCTCCTGGCCGACACAGTTTAAATCAGGAGGAGATAAACGAGCTTTTAGTAAAAAAAGCCCGGGAAGGAAAAATGGTGGTACGGCTTAAAGGGGGAGATCCTTTTGTTTTTGGCCGGGGAGGGGAAGAAGCTTTGGCTTTAACCCGGGCCGGGATTCCCTTTGAGGTGGTTCCGGGAGTTACTTCGGCGGTAGCGGTACCGGCGTATGCGGGTATTCCGGTAACTCACCGCCGGATTGCTTCAAGTTTTACGGTAGTTACCGGCAATGAAACGGAAAATAAAGAAGAGCGGGAGGTAGACTGGGAAAAAATTGCCCGGGTCGGGGGTACCATTGTCATTTTAATGGGATTAAGTAACCTTCCGTTTATAAAAGGTGAACTTTTAAAATATTTGCCTGCCACCACACCGGTGGCGGTAATTTACCGGGGAACTACCCCCAGCCAGAAAATTGTCACCGGGACCCTGGAAGACATTGTAGAAAAGGTATTGGCGGCGGGAATCAAGCATCCGGCGGTAATTGTGGTGGGTGATGTGGTAAAATTACAAGGGGAGCTTGGCTGGTATTCCCCATCAGCATTAACGGAGTGAGCTTAAAATGTTAACTACCTTTCTTTTAGGCCTTACCTTTTTCACCAGGATTCCGGTGCCGAAAAAACTTAATTTTTCCGAAGAAAAATTTAACAGGGCTCCTATCTTTCTTCCCGCTTATGGTTTAGTTACCGGTGGTATCTTAGCCTTAATAATTGAATTATTCGGAAGGTCCTTTCCAGGCTTTTTCTGGGCCGGAGTTATAATAGCCGGGCAAATTTATTTATCGGGAGCCCTGCATATCGATGGGTTACTGGATAGCCTTGATGCAATTTACTCCAACCGCGACCGGGAAAAAAGGCTGGAAATTTTAAAGGACTCCCGGGTAGGCTCGATGGCTGTGGCGTTTTTTGGAGCGTTTTTAATTCTAAAATATGGAAGTTATGCTTCCTTTACTCCGAAAATGCAGGCCTTTACGGTGCTGATTTCCGAAATTATCCTGCGGGGAACGGGCTACCTGGTGATTTATTCCTTCCCCTATGTGGGTTCTTCCCTGGGACGGGGTTTTAAAGATAATGCTTCAACTGCCGGGTTAATCTTTACCCTGGGGCAAACCTTACTTTTTACCCTGGGAGCAGCGGCGTTTTTTAGTTTTTCTCTAACTAAAATTTTAATAATTTTGCTTTTAGCTTATCTTTTTGCGTTTGTGGTGGCAGCTCGCTGGCAGCAGTTTTTTGGGGGACTAACGGGAGATAATTACGGCGGAATTATGGAATTAACCGGCCTTTTTGTGCCGTTGGCGGTTTTACTTATCAATAATATTGGGGTGGTGTGATACCACCCCTTTTAGCTTTTAATGGATTGTTAAGGTAAAATTTGCTTTTATTTCTCCGACCATTTCTTTTTTGTGATTTTTAATAACCGGACGGTAGTGGGTAGCTAATTTTTTAAGTTCCTCGTCACCGATAAATCCAAGCTGGCGCAGGGCTTCTAAAGTAATAGCCCCCAGGGCCCGGGCGTTACCATCGGCCACTTTTACCGCTACGGCAATGCCTTTGTTAAGAATACCTACAATTTGCACCGCTTCTGCCCCTATCTTTGAGACAAACCTACCGGGAAAACTTCCCATTAAATCGGTATCAAAACGGCCGGTTCCTGCGACCATTACCGGATAGGCATTCATGCTGTGTACTACTGTTTTTACCGCTTCTTTTAATTTCCCGGAAAACAGGTCGGGCCGTGAGAGTTTCGCAAAGGCTAAAGCTCCATTTTTCAGGGGTACGGCAAAAACCGGCACCCCGCAGCCGTCAATGCCGATCTTTATATTTTCTGGAGAAACTTCGGTAAAGTCAGCAATAAACTTTAAAATTTCCTGCTGGACCGGATGGTCTATTTTTTCGTATCCCGTTAAAGGGTAGCCGGAAACTTTGGCCAAAGCTAACATACCAGCATGTTTTCCCGAACAGTTGTTATAGAGGGGTGATGGCTCTAATCCCTCCTGTTTAAGCCATAAGGCGGTTTGCCGGTCAAAAGGTTCATGGGTGCCGCAGCTTAGATAACCCTCGTCAAGCCCGATTTTTTGTAAAATTCCTGCTACCGTTTGGGTATGCTCTACGGTTCCGCTGTGGGAAGCGCACATTACAGCAATTTCTTTGGCGCTAAAATCATAGGGTAAATCTTTTACCAGAAGAGGTAAAACCTGAATAGGTTTGGCGGAAGACCTTAAGAAAGTAACGAGCTCCGGGTTTCCGGCAGAGGCTACAATCTTGCCGGTGTAATCGACTACGGCAATGGAACCAAAGTGGACACTTTCGACGATATCACCCCGGGTAACTTCTGCCAAAAGAGTGTAATCTGTTGCCCAAGCCATAACATCACCTCGTTTTTACCTGCTACCATTATAACATTTTGCCGCTCTCTTGTCTGGCGTTTTACCGGAAAAAGATACCCTGGTAGAAAAGTTGGGGGAATTTACCGCTATGAAGGAAATACTTATGCCGGGAACGAAAGAGGCCGTAAGCTTTTGCCTACGGCCTCTTTCCTAATTTAACTTTACCTTTTTTTCATACCGTTTTGTTGGAATTACCAGCAAAAGGTTAAAAATCAGTACCAAAATTAAGAGCAAAGCGGCGCTGCCATCGGCAATACGGGTGGCATCGGGAATTAGTCCTTCGGAATTAACATACCAGAGGTGGACGGCCAGAGTTTCACCGGAAGCAAAGGGGTTTAAGTCGAACATGAAGCGGGAAACGGTGGTACCCGCAGTAAAAATCAAAATAGCTGACTCGCCAATGGCCCTTCCGGCTACCAGAGTTACCCCGGTAATGATGCGGGGTAAGGCTGCAGGGAGCACGACCCGGAAAAGGGTTTGACTTTTTGTTGCGCCCAGGGCCAGGCTTGCCATGCGGTATGATTTGGGAACTGCGCGTACAGCTTCTTCGGTAACCCTTATTAGTACCGGTAAATTTAAAAGGGATAAAGTTAAAGCGCCACCGATAATTGTAAATCCAAGTCCCAGGAAATTCACAAAAATGATCATGCCAAAAAGTCCAAAGACGATGGAAGGGACGGTCGCTAACATTTCAGTACTGGTTCGGATAATATTAACTATCCTTCCAGGCTTAGCATATTCGGCCAGCCAGATGCCTGCTCCCAGGCCTACGGGCAAAGAAAAAGCAAGAGAAAGCACTAAAATATAAAAGGTGTTAAATAGTTCAGGCCCCACACCTCCCCCTGCTTCCATCTCGGAGGGAGGGCCGAGAATAAAGGAAGGAGTTAAAACCGGCAATCCGCGTTTTAAAATGTAAAAAATAAAGGCTATAAGAATACCAAGAATGGTGAGGCCCGCCAATGTTAATAAAGTAGTAGCCAGCTTATCGATAAATTTATTTTTTTTCAATGGCCTTCCTCCTTGGATGCGGTAAATTTTCGCACTAATAAAATTAAACCTAACGCAATAAGTAGCAACACAAAGGCCATTAAAAAGAGAGCATTATTCCCTGTGGAATTAAAGGCCGTATTTCCCATTTCCATCACAATTTCCGAAGTCAGGGTGGCAGTAGGTTGAAACAGGGAACGGGGGAAAAGAGGTGTATTGCCAATAACCATTTGCACGGCCATTGTTTCCCCGATAGCCCTTGCCATTCCTAAAACTAATCCGGTGATAATTCCCGGCGCTGCTGCCGGCAGGAGAACATGCCAGATGGTCTGCCAGCGGGTTGCCCCCAGGGCATAAGAAGCTTCTTCTAACGACCGGGGGACCGACCGCAGAGCATCTTCGGCAAGGGATAAAACCGTGGGTAAAATCATTATAGCTAAAATAATTCCGGCTGCCAGCAACCCAAAGCCGTTTTGGTTGGGTGAGATTTGGCGAATTGCTGGAACAATAATTGTAAGGCCAACCCAACCGTAGACTACTGAAGGAATACCTGCCAGTAAATCTACTACTGTGCGCAAATATCCCGTCAGCCAGGAAGGAACTATTTTCGCCGAAAACATAGCACCGGCTATACCTAAAGGCCCACCCAGCAGAAGAGCTAAGAGGGTTACGAAAAAGGAACTGCTGATAAACGTAAGAGCTCCAAACTGGTTTTGGTCGGGAGCCCATTTTGTACTGCCGAAAAACTCCAAAGGACTGACGGCTAAAAAAGTTTTTAACCCCTGTTTACCTACAAAAACAACAATAGCTGCTATGGTAAAACAAACTACCATAGCAGTTAGAAAAAAGATATATTGAATTAAAAGCTCTTGCTTTTTTCTAAGCACTACTATAAACCGCCTTTCTATGTTAATACGGTTTATTTCATTTTACTTATCGATAAGAAGCCCAATTTTTCCACGTAGTTATTTTGAAATTCATCGCTTAAAACAAAGTCCAGGAAATCTTTTACCACACCGGTAGGCTCACCTTTCGTATACATGTGTTCATAGGCGTATAAGGTATACTTTTTGTTATAAACGTTTTCGGGAGTGTACTCTACTCCATTATATTTTAACACTTTTACGGAATTATCGATATATGCTGCATCAATATAGCCAATTGAACCGGGGGTTTGAGAAATTGCTTTCCGCACCGCTCCGTTGGAGTCCTGAATTATTGCTTTATCGGTAAATTCTTTGCCATCTAAGACGAGGTCGGTGATTACTTTGCGCGAACCGGAAGATTTTGCCCGGTGAATAATGGTGATTTTGGCGTCATTGCCGCCAACTTCTTTCCAGTTGGTAATTTTACCGGTAAAGATGTCTGCTAACTGTTCTTTAGAAAGGTTATCCACCTTAACATCAGGATTGACGATGATCACGAAAGGAGCAACCGCAACTTGATGGTCAACTAAACCTTTACCCGCAGTTTCAGGGTCTTTTTCGGCATCGACATCGCTATTGCCGATATCTACCGCACCTGCAATTACCTGTCTGAGTCCTGTAAAAGAGCCTCCTCCAGAAACATTCACGGTAACTTTGGGATTTTTCTCCATGTACAAGGTAGCTGCTTGTTTGGCTAAAGGCAAAAGGGCGGTAGAACCGGCAAGGGTGATCTTACCTTCCTTGGTAGTTTGCCCGTTTTGCGGGGTAGCTTGCTCATTTTTTTTAGCACAACCTCCAGCAAAAAGCAAAGCTACCACCAGGATGCTGATAATCGCTACAATTCCATACTTTTTCATCTTTTTTCCTCCCTGGTTTTAAAATTTTCTTGTCTTTAATATAACCGGTAAATGTTATTTTTTTTCGAGCAGGAAAGTTAACAAAAGTTAAAAAAAGGTTAAAGGTATGTTTAGCGGTCCAGAGTAATTTCCTGAAGCCATAGATTTAGAGCTTTTTCTTTAATGATACATAATTTTTAACCCATTACATAATATAAGCTTGGTATAAAAATTAAATTGGGAAAGGGGAAGAAAAAATGTTTAAACACGAAAAAGCTTTATTACATGAAGTGGGAGTTGAAAGACCAAACCCCAATTATGCGGCCATGCTTCAAGAACAATTAGGGGGTCCTCACGGGGAACTAAAAGCGGCCATGCAATACCTTTCTCAAAGCTTCAGGATCAAAGATCCGGCCCTGAAAGATCTGTTCTTAGACATCGCTGCTGAGGAGTTAAGTCACATGGAAATGGTGGCAGCTACCATTAATCTTTTAAATGGTCATGAGTTAAATGCCAGTAATGCTACCGTTGGCACGATTGAAGCCCACGTTTTATCAGGGTTAAATCCTGTACTAACTAACGCTTCGGGTGAGCTTTGGACAGCGGCGTATGTTGATGTAACTGGCGACCTTGCTGCTGATATTCTTTCAAATATTGCCGCTGAACAGCGGGCAAAGGTAGTGTATGAGTACCTGTATCGACAGATAAACGATAAAAAGGTGCGGGAAACGATTGATTTTCTCCTGAATCGCGAGGAAGCCCATAATACCCTTTTTCGGGAAGCCTTTAATAAATTACAGGAAACCGGCTCTTTAAAAGACTGGGGCGTCACCCAGGATTCAAAATTATACTTTGATTTATCGACACCCGGAAAATACTTTTCACTAAATGCGGCAAATCCGCCGAAATTTGAAAGCCCTCAATAATTCAATGAAACTACTCTCCCTGTAATAGGGGGGAGTAATTTTATAAAAATGAAATATTAAACAAAATAATATGAAAATTTAGACTTTACAAACAATTTCTTGTGTTTTATAATTAGAAAAAAAGCAGGGGGAGGAGAAAAAATGAGTGTTAAATTTAATGGTTGCAGCTGTGGCAGCGAAAAAGGCTGTATGGCAGCTCCCCATTGTCCCACTGGAGCTTTGTATTACGAACCTGATTTAAATCAAGTGTTTTACGACCAAGAGTTTTGTTTTGATTGTGGCGAGTGCCTGAAAATTTGTCCTGCCGTAAAAAGCAATTAAGCTAAACATTTTACCGGGAGAAAATCCCGGTTTTTTTACTAAAAGCGGTAAATATGATACAATAATTAATGTGTGATGCCTAAAAAAGTTACATAATTTTTAAAGGAGGATTTTAATAGAGATGGAGAGAAAGCTATCCTTGGAATTTGCCCGGGTAACGGAAGCGGCGGCGGTAGCTTCTGCCCGCTGGATGGGCCGAGGGGATAAGCATAAGGCTGACCAGGCCGCTACTGAAGCAATGCGGGCGGTTTTTGATACCATAGATATTCGCGGTGAAGTGGTTATCGGCGAAGGGGAAATGGATGAAGCGCCGATGCTTTACATCGGGGAAAAATTAGGTACCGGTTATGGCCCAGCTTTAGATATTGCCGTTGACCCTCTGGAAGGGACCAATCTTGTTGCCAAAGGTTTAAATGGCGCCATTGCGGTGGTGGCTGCTGCTCCCAAAGGGTGTCTTTTAAACGCTCCCGATATGTATATGGAAAAAATTGCCGTTGGTCCGGCAGCAGCGGGTAAAATCCACCTTGATGCTCCCGTTAAAGATAACCTGAGGATAGTTGCCGAAAGTCTGAAAAAATCGGTAGCCGATTTAACGGTGGTGATTTTGGATCGCCCCCGCCACGAAAAAATAATTAAAGAAGTGCGGGAGGCGGGAGCCAGAATAATGCTAATCTCCGATGGAGATGTTTCACCGGCTATAGCCTGTGCTTTTGAGGATTCCGGGGTTGATCTGATGATTGGTATTGGTGGAGCCCCGGAGGGAGTTTTAGCTGCCGCTGCTTTAAAATGTCTGGGCGGAGAGCTGATGGGGAGGCTTGTGCCAGAAGATGATGAGCAGATGGAACGGTGCCGGAAAATGGGTCTTGCTGATCCCCGGCAAATTTTAACGTTAGATGATTTGGTAAAGAGCGATGATGTCATTTTTGCGGCTACCGGAATCACCAACAGTAACCTTTTAAAAGGCGTGCGGTTTACGGCCAATGGAGCGGCCACTCATACGTTAGTTGTTCGGGGGAAAACCGGTACCGTTAGGTTTATTGAAGCCTTGCACCGTTTCGATAAGAAGCCAATATATAATTTAATAGGTTTGAATGTTTAAATAATAAAAAATAAATTTGAATGTTTAAATAATAAAAAATAAAATTTTAAATTTTTAAAAGCAGCTTTCTTGAATAAGCTTTATAAGGTTTACGCCGAGCAAATAAAAGCAGGGGCTTTTTAAGCGAAGTCCCTGCTTTTTGTAAAGGAGAGTAAAAAATATTACAAGCGGGGGAGTATGGATGAATGAATGAGCAATGGCGGCGTTTTATTTCAGGGGAAGACCCTGTAAGCAGCGTAGATCCGCTAATCTTGCGTTCCTGGAAGAGGTGTAGAGAAAAAGTAGTTGATTAACAAAGAGTTATTAATAACGATATACTTTCAGCACCGCTTTTACGAGAACGCTGGCAAAAGCAGGAAGAATTACTGAAAGCAGCAGAACAGGTATTGTCCCATGTCTACCGCTTACTGCAGGGCCAAAACTATATGGTTATACTTTGCGATTCTGAGGGATATATTTTAAAAGCAATAGGCGATCCCCCGTTTCTGAATAAAGCTCAGAAAGTGTACTTATCGTCCGGGGCTAACTGGCGGGAAGATATTAAAGGAACCAACGCCATTGGTACTTCTATTTCTGAAGGTACGGCTGTTAAAGTTTTGGGCTGCGAACATTATGTCCAGGAAAACCATTTTTTAAATTGCTGGGCTGCACCGGTGTACAATTCTGAAGGAAAGATTGTAGGGGTGTTGGACATATCCGGTGAAAGCGGAAGGAGTGACAACCGCCTTTTAGAAATTGCCCTCATGGGGGCCAAAATAATTGAGCAAAATCTCTTATTGCAAGAATTGCAGAAAAAGGTTGTTATTAGCCAGCAAGGGCTTCAACTGGCAGGTAAGATGCTGCAAGAAGGGGTTATTGTTATTGATAACCAAGGGATAATTACCGAGATAAACCAAAAGGGCGCCCAGATTTTGGGCAAACGGCGAGAGGAAGTTATAGGTAATTTGATAAGTGATGTTTTTGGTGGTGCTAAAAGCTTTTCGCTTAACCCAAAGGAAGAAAAGTTCCAAATTAATGCTGGGCTTGGGGAGAAAATTGGTGACAAGAGGTTTGATACCGTTTATGCACTGAACCGGGCTGGGTAAAATGTGAATGAACAATATAGATGGGTCGGCAACAGTACCAAATCGAAACAGGCGTTAGAAATAGTAGCAAAAGCAGCTGCAGTTAATTTGTCGGTGCTGTTACAGGAAGAGAGCGGTACCGGAAAAGAGGTAATTGCCCGCTATATTCATCAGCTTAGCGACAGGAAGAATGGGCCGTTTATTGCCATAAATTGTGCTGCTTTGCTGCCTAATTTAATTGAAAACGAACTTTTCGGTTATGTTGAAGGAGCTTTTGCAGGTGCTAA
Source organism: Carboxydothermus ferrireducens DSM 11255 (assembly GCF_000427565.1). Classification (NCBI taxonomy): domain Bacteria; kingdom Bacillati; phylum Bacillota; class Clostridia; order Thermoanaerobacterales; family Thermoanaerobacteraceae; genus Carboxydothermus; species Carboxydothermus ferrireducens. Next base: position 26,699 of record NZ_ATYG01000023.1, on the reverse strand, counting down.
AAAAGGTGGACAGCCCGGGAAGTTTGAACTTGCTAATGGTGGTACGTGAAGCAAAAGACCAAGCTTGCGATATTGGAAGCGTTAAAACAAACAAATGGGAAAATTGCTCCGGCTGCTCGGTTGTTGGGAATGGGGCGGACCACACTGTACCGCAAGCTGAAAAAATATAACCTGCTCAAATAGAAACAGTTTGTTGGGACAAAATGTTTTAGAATGGAACATTTTATTTTGTATTTTCGGAAAGCTGTAAATTTTTATACTTTATAAATATCTGAAAATTGGCATAGATTTTGCAATTATACTAAGTTGCTAACACAACCACAAAAATTTTGGAGAGGAGGAATGAGAGTCTCGGGAGAAACTTCTCAAATTAGTAATAATTTTTTAAAAAAATCTTTTTTTTAAAAAAATCTTGAACTTAACTTTATGGTCAATTATAGTTAGAGTAGAAAGTATTTTATTTTACAAGGAGGGTTTTTATGGCCGGCTATTGCGGGAAAGTATTGAGGGTTAACCTCTCCACCGGTGAAATTAAAAAGGAACCGCTGGATATGGAGGTGGCCAAGAAGTTTTTAGGTGGTCGGGGTTTGGGAAGTTATATTTTATCCAAAGAAATCGACCCTGCTGTGGATCCGCTATCTCCGGAAAACAAAATTATTTTTGCTACCGGTCCATTGACCGGATCATCGGCGCCGACCTCCGGACGCTACATGGTGGTAACTAAATCTCCGCTTACCGGTACTATTGCCAGTTCCAACTCCGGAGGCTTCTGGGGGGCTGAATTAAAATTTGCCGGCTATGATTTAATCATTGTAGAAGGAAAAGCGGCAAAACCAAGCTACATATATATTAATGATGACACCGTTGAAATCCGGGATGCGCAGAATTACTGGGGGAAATTAGTATCTGAAACCACCGAGCTTTTACAAAAAGAAGTGGGAGATCCCAAAGCCCGGGTCTTGACCATTGGTCCTGCCGGGGAAAGGCTTTCGCCCATAGCTGCCGTTATGAACGAAAAATACCGGGCAGCAGGTCGTTCCGGTGTAGGAGCGGTAATGGGCAGCAAAAACTTAAAAGCGATTGTGGTAAGAGGGTCCGGAAAAATTGAACCGGCGGAGCCGGAAAAAACCAAGGAACTCTTATCCAGACTCTTAAAGAAAATTCGGGAAGATGGGGTTACCGGTCAGGGCTTGCCCAATTATGGGACCGCGGTTCTGGTAAATATTATCAATGAAAACGGTATTTTACCCACCAACAACTTCCAAAAATCTTACTTCCCAACTGCCGATGAGATTTCCGGGGAAACTTTATCCGAAAAATATTTAGTGAAAAAAGACCCCTGCTACCGTTGTCCGATTGCGTGCGGCCGTTACTGCAAAGTTGACGATGAAGAAGGTGGCGGGCCGGAGTACGAAACTATCTGGGCCTTTGGTGCCGATTGCGGCGTTGACGATTTAGCTGCCATAATTAAAGCCAATAACCTGTGCAACGAATACGGCTTAGATACGATTTCCGCAGGAGCTACCATTGCCTGCGCTATGGAGCTTTACGAAAAAGGCTATATTAAGAAAGAAGAATTAGACGGTCCGGAGTTAAAGTTTGGTTCTGCCGAAGCTGTCATTGAATGGACCAGGAAGATGGGGGCGGGCGAAGGTTTTGGAGCCAAACTGGCCCTTGGGTCGTATCGGTTAGCCGAATCTTACGGTGTTCCGGAACTTTCGATGTCGGTGAAGAAACAGGAATTACCGGCTTATGACCCCCGTGGTGTTCAGGGCCATGGTCTGCAGTATGCTACTTCCAACCGGGGAGGCTGTCACGTCCGGGGTTACCTGATTTCTCCGGAAATTCTCGGCTCTCCGGAAAAAATTGACCGCTTTGCCTTAGAAGGAAAAGCCAACTGGGCCAAGCTCTTCCAGGACTTAACGGCGGTTATTGACTCCCTTGGTCTTTGCCTCTTCACCTCCTTTGCCTTAAATGCCGATGACTACCGGGAACTCTTTAACTATATCGTTGGGGAAAATTACACTACGGAAGATATTTTAACTGCCGGCGAGCGAATCTGGAATTTAGAGCGGGTCTTTAACTTAAAAGCGGGAATCGATGCTTCGCAGGATACCTTACCCAAGCGGCTTTTAGAAGAACCTGTACCCGATGGACCGTCCAAAGGGCACAAACACCGCCTGGCAGAACTTTTACCGGAGTATTACAAGGTGCGGGGTTGGGACGAAAAAGGGGTACCAACCGCCGAAAAGTTGCAAGCTTTAGGTTTATAAACAACTAAAAGCAGGGACTTCCCAAACGGAGTCCCTGCTTTCTTAATAAAGGAGAGAACAAAAAAATATGATTTTACAATTTAAGGACTACCAAATAGTTCTCGAACCCCAGCCGGATATCCAGGAAATATATCTTGAATTATCAAGTTTGTGTAATTTAAACTGCCGCCATTGCTATCGCAATAGCTGGAGTTACAAAGGTGGACTGATGGAAAGGAAAACCTGGGAGAAAGTTTTGGAAGAAGCAAAAGCTTTACCTTTACTTTCGCGGATTGTTTTAGGGGGTATTGGCGAACCGCTACTTCATCCGGAAATCAAGGAAATAATTGCCGAAATAAAAAAGATGGGGCTTAAAATAAGTATAACTACCAATGGTTTCCTCTTGTCTAAAGAGATGGCTCAAGATTTTGTAAACTTAGGGGTTGACGAAATCATTGTTTCCATTGATGGGTTTTTGCCGGAAACTTTTGCGGAAAACCGGGGGGCAGATATAGGTAACTTATGGAGTAATTTAAAGCAACTTAATTTAATAAAGCAGCAAAATAAAAGCAGCCAGCCGGAAATATTAGCGGAGATGGTGGTAAATAAGAGAAACTCCCAGGAGATTTTTAAACTTATTCCCAGGCTTTTAGAGTATAATATTAAAGTTTTGTATGTTAGCCAGCTTATGCCGGTAGTAAAAGAAAAAATAGAAGACATTTTTTACCGGAAGTATCCCGATGAGAAGCTTTTAGAGTGGCGAACTTTGGTAGCCCGGGCTTCCATGTATTCCGGGGTAAAAGTCCTCTTACCGGAGATGGGTCTTAATACCCACCGTTCCTGCCGGTTTGTGGAAGGAAAAAAAGTAGTGGTGCGGTTTGACGGTGAAGTATCTCCTTGCTACCGGTTTTTACACGATTCCCGGGAATACGTTTTTGGCCGGGAAAAGGAAATTCGGGCGGTAAGTTTTGGGAATGTTAATAAAGAGAGCCTGGCGGAGATCTGGACGAAAGAGGCTTTTGTTAAATTTCGCTTTTTGGAACATATGAACCACTACCCTTCCTGTCCTGACTGCGAATGGGTTGACGGCTGCGATATGGTCTGGAATATTGAAGAAGACTGCTGGGGTAATAAACCGTCCTGTGCCGATTGCCTTTGGGCCAGGGGATTAATTTTTTGCCCGTAAAGAGGAGGTGAAGCGAATGAAAATTGAGATCCGGCTTTTTGCAACTTTCAGGGAAGGGCGCTTTAAAAAAGAAGTTTGGGACCTTCCCGAAGGAACAAAAGTAATCGATGTTTTAAACCGTTTAGGGATTAAACCGGAAGAAATAGCCATCCTTTTAGTTAATGGTTTGGATGCCGAGCCTGACCGCGTATTAAATGACGGTGACAATATTTCCCTGTTCCCACCGGTGGGAGGTGGTTAAGTGTTAAGTAGAGGAGAAAAAAATCTCCTGGGTAATATTTTTCGCCGGGAAGGTATTAAGGAATTATCCCTGGAAACGACCGAGAGAATTTCCCGGGAAACCGGTATTGCTTTACGCGCGATTGAATATTTTGCCCTGGAAAACGGGGTTGTGCCCCGGAAGTATGCCCGTAATATCGGAAGTTTTACTTTAGCTGGGCAGAAAAAACTTTTAGCTTCCAAAGTAATGGTTGTGGGCTTGGGCGGACTTGGTGGCTATGTTTTGGAGGAACTGTGTCGAGCAGGCGTGGGAGAAATAGTGGGGGTTGATGGCGATGCCTTTGAGGAAACCAATTTAAACCGCCAGCTTTTGGCTACAGAAAAAAATCTTGGGCAGAAAAAAGCCAATAAAGCTAAAAAAAGGGCGGCGGAGATCAATCAAACGGTGGTGGTAAGCGGTTTTGTAAGCAAGGTCGAAAATCTTCCGGAAACTGCCTGGCAGGGAGTAGAGCTTGTCTTTGATTGTTTGGATAATATAGAAAGTCGTTTTTACCTCGAAGAAAAAACAAATAACCTTGGATTGCCCCTGGTGCACGGAGCGATAGGAGGCTGGTACGGCCAGGTCGGGATTGTTTGGCCCGGAAGCAACCTTTTAACCAAGATTTACCGGGAACGGAAAAAAGGTATAGAACAAACCCTGGGGAACCCTCCTTTTACTCCGGCGGTGGCGGCGAGTTTAATGGTAGCTTTGGGGATTAATTTGCTTCTGGGAACGTTGGAAAAGGAAAACGTATTTTACTTTTTTGATTTAAAAAATATGGAGTTTGAGAAAATAAGCCTTTAAAATTGTATTACCAATCACAATGACTGCTTAATTTACCTTTTTCTTTTTTTCCTGAAAAACCAGTATGTAAACAGATGTTTACAGGTTAACAAGTTGATTTAAGCAGGAGATATGAGGCGTTTCAACGATTTTTGCTGGTTTTAATAATTGGGAGTGTCTAAAAAATAGACACTCCTTTTTTGTTGTCTGAAATTGTTGATATTTGTCGGATTTAAGCGATTTGTGATTATAATAATTTATTATACTGTCTAGAAAATAGACAATATTGTAAAAAAATATTATAATATTCTATAATATTTACACTGGCAAGAATTTTGCAAAAAATAGTTCAGAGCAATTATGCCCATTATAAAGGAGGGAATTGGACTTGGCCATTACCCGAAGAGAATTCTTAAAACTATCAGCCCTTTCCACTGCTGTATTAATGACTGCCGAGCTTGGCTTAGATAATAGTAAAGCTTATGCGCAGGCCCAAAAGTACCGGATCAAAACTGCCAAAAAAACTCCAACCTTATGTCCTTTTTGCAGTGCCGGCTGCGGTATGCTTGCCTATACCGATACCAAAACGGGAGAATTACTTTATGTGGCCGGGGATCCGGACCATCCAGTAAACCGCGGCGGTGCTTGCAGTAAAGGAGCTTCAATATACCAGATTAGGAACATTGCGCCCGGTAAACCCAATCCCAAAAGACTTACCAAGCCTCTTTATCGGGCTCCGGGGAGCAAAGAGTTTAAAGAGGTTACCTGGGAATGGGCAATTTCGGAAATTGCAAAACGAATTAAAGATACGAGGGATCGGACTTTTATAAAAGAGGAAGACGGAATAACCGTCATGCGTACCGACCATATTGCTTGTTTGGGCGGTGCAGCTCTGGATAACGAAGAAACCTATCTTTTACAAAAATTGATGCGCGGACTTGGGGTAGTATATATTGAACATCAGGCCCGTCTCTGACACAGTTCTACGGTTGCCGGTCTGGCACCAACCTTTGGTCGTGGAGCTATGACCAATCACTGGATAGATTTAAAAAATACCGACTGTGCCTTAATTATTGGCGCTAACCCCTTTGAAAACCACCCGGTTTCAGCCAAGTGGTTAATGGAAGCCAAGGTAAAACGGGGAGCTAAAATCATAAGTGTTGACCCCAGATTTACCAGAACTTCTTCGAAGGCAGATATTTATGCTCCTTTGCGAGCGGGGACCGATATTGCCTTTATTGGCGGCATGATTAACTATATCTTAGAAAATGAGCTGTACGACCACGATTATGTTGCAAATTATACCAACGCTTCGTTTATAGTTCACGATGATTATAAATTTACCGATGGCTTATTTAGCGGGTACGACCCCAAGGAGCGTAAGTATGATTTTTCCACCTGGGAGTATAAGAAAAATGAAAAGGGGGAAATTGAAAAAGACCCTACCTTAAAACATCCGCGGACGGTATTTCAACTTTTAAAGCAACATTTTTCCCGCTACACTATCGACAAAGTATGCGAAATTACCGGGACACCCAGAGAAATTTACCTGGAAGTCATCAAAACCTTTGCCGAAACGTCGCAGAAGGGTAAGTCCGGTACGATTATGTATGCTATGGGAGGAACTCAGCACAGTTGCGGTTCCCAAATAGTTAGAAGCTATGCCATCTTACAGCTTTTATTGGGCAACGTGGGTGTTCCTGGAGGCGGAGTGAATGCGCTTAGAGGGGAATCTAACGTTCAAGGTTCTACTGACTTTGGCTTGTTAAGTAATAATATTACAGGTTATATTAATAGTCCTATTGCTCAGCCAGAACATAAGGACTTAAAAGCTTACTTGGAGAGTGAAACTCCGAAAACCGGCTTTTGGAGCAATAAGCCGAAGTTTTTTATAAGCTATTTAAAAGCAATGTATTATGATAAAGCTACCAAAGATAACGAATTTGGTTATCAGTGGTTACCCAAAAGACATCCGAAGAAAAACTACACTTATATCGGCTTATTTGAAAACTTAGCTAAAGGCGAATTAGAGGGGATGCTTTTATTTGGCCAAAACCCCATTGTGGGCGGGCCGAATTCCAACCGGGAAAGGGAAGCTTTAAAAAATCTTAAATGGATGGTAGCGGTAGACCTTTTTATGACCGAAACTATGCGCTTCTGGACCGAGGATGCGGGAAGTAAACCGGAAGAAGTGCAAACCGAAGTATTTGTTTTACCTGCCGCTGCTTCCTTTGAAAAGCAGGGGAGCATTGCTTCTTCCGGACGGTGGATTCAGTGGCGCTGGAAAGCGGTCGAACCTCTTGGAGAGGCAAAGGCTGACCTTGATATTATTCACATGCTGGCTTTGGAATTAAAGAAACTTTATGCCAGTAGTCAAAGACCGGAAGATGAGCCTATTAAAAATCTTTACTGGAATTACGGTAACACTAACGAGTGTGATATCGACCGTGTGGCCCGGGAGATAAATGGTATAGATCTTACCACCGGAAAACAGGTGGAAAACTTTTTAAAGCTTGCCGATGATGGCAGTACCCTTTGCGGAAACTGGATTTATTCTGGTTTTTATCCGGAAACGGGGAACCTGGCCCAAAGAAGAGAACAGGACGACCCCAGCGGTCTTGGGCTTTATCCAAAATGGGCTTATGCCTGGCCTTTAAACCGGCGGATTTTATACAACCGGGCTTCGGCGGATCCATCGGGCAAGCCGTGGCATCCGGATAAGGCGGTTATCTGGTGGGATGAAAACCAGAAAAAATGGGTTGGTTATGATGTTCCCGATTTTAAAGCGACAATAGGTCCCGATGATCCGGCTTTTGTCAATCCCTTTATTATGCAAACCGATGGTAAAGGCTGGCTCTTTGTTCCTCAGGGCAAATTAAAAGACGGACCGTTCCCGGAACACTACGAACCCTGGGAAAGCCCGGTGCAAAACTTGCTTTCGTCGGTTCAAAATAACCCGGTAATTAAAATTTGGCGGCCGGAAGAACAAAGTGATGCTCAAAATTATCCATACATTGCGATTACTTATAGGGTATCCGAGCACTGGCAGGCCGGGGCGATGACCAGAAACCTGCCCTGGCAGGCAGAATTAGTTCCGGAAATGTTTGTGGAAATTGGGGAAGAACTGGCCCGGGAACTGGGTGTAAAATCCGGGGACGAAGTAATCGTTGAAAATAAACGGGGCTCTATCAAGGTAAAAGCTTATGTTACCAAACGGATGAAACCTTTAATGGTAAATGGGGTTAAGCGGCATCAGGTAGGTTTGCCCTGGCACTTTGGTTTTGAAGGTTTAGTTACCGGAGAAATTGCCAATAAACTCACTCCTTATCTGGGGGATGCCAATACCATGATTCCCGAATACAAGGGGTTCCTGGTCAACGTAAGGAGGGCTAAATAATGAACGGCATGTTTATTGATACTTCCCTTTGTGTTGGCTGCCGGGGCTGCATGACTGCCTGCAAAAGCTGGAACGAATTACCCGGGGAAAAAACGACTTTTACCGGAAGTTTACAGAGTATGCCCGATACCACCCCTAAAACTTATACATTGATTAAATTTTATGAACGTGAAGAAAACGGGCGGATTCGTTTTGACTTTTTTAAACAGCAGTGTTTTCACTGCCGTGATGCGGCCTGTGAAAAAGCTTGTCCGGAAGATGCAATCTATCATACCAAAGAAGGGGCGGTAGTGCGGGATTACGACCGGTGTATAGGCTGTGATTACTGCCAGAGGGCGTGCCCCTTTAATATCCCGCGGATTGACACTCAAAACAAAAAAATGCATAAATGCACCTTGTGTTTTGACCGGTTAGAAAACGGAGAAATTCCGGCTTGTGCCCAGACTTGTTCTCCGGGAGCTATTAAATACGGCAACCGGGATGAGCTGTGGGAGGCAGCCCAAAAGCGGCTGGCGGAAGTTAAAAAAGAGTATCCCAAGGCTAATCTTTATCCTTCCGATAAAAATGCTTTGGGAGGAACCGGGGTATTTTATCTTTTACTTAACGAGCCGGAGTTCTACGGTCTTCCGGCCGAGGCAAAATTAAAAACTACCTTTTCCCTCTGGCATGACGTGGTGAGACCTTTAGGGAAAATTGTACCAGGGATAGCGCTTGGGGCTACCGTTATAGCGGCGGTTGCTAATTCGGTAAAAAAACAACGGGAGGAGGGACACGGTGAGTAATAAAGTTTTCCGGTTTAATAAAACAATGCGTTTTTTTCACTGGTCGTATATTACCTTTTATTTTCTTTTAGCTATTACCGGAGCTTTTTTATACTTTGATTTTCTTGATTGGTTAAGACCCCTTTTTGGCGGAGCTCAGGGGGCCAGAATTGTTCACCGGGTAGCAGCGGTGGGGCTGATCCTTTCGCCGATTATTTCTTTCCTTTTAAATCCCAAAGAAATTTGGGAAACTTTAAAATATGCCTACTCCTGGAAAGCATCGGATCTAAAGTTTTTTGGCGAGTTTATCAAAGAGTTCTTTGGGGGTCATGCCCATTATGAACCCCAGGGTAAATACAATCAGGGGGAAAAATTAAACATTGTTTTACAAAGTTTGGGATGGCTTTTATTTATCGTCAGTGGTATAGTACTATGGCGTTTTGAAAGCTTTTCGCCCGAAGTGGGGATGATCGCCTTAATCGGCCATGATATAGCGTTTATCTTTACCCTGGCTTATGTTATTGGCCATGTCTACCTGTCCCTCTTCCATCCGGTTACCAGACCGGCTCTTAAAGGGATGCTTACCGGTTACGTGGATGAAGAATATGCCAAAAATCACCATCCTTTGTGGTATAATGAGGTAAAACAGGAAAAACCGGTTAGGGGAAAAGAAAAAACCAAAACCAAAGCGCTTTCTCTTGAAAAATGATAAGCGGGGGCATTTACTGCCCCCGGTTTTATCTTTTTAGAAAATGGGGGAGAAAATATGGATGCCAAAAAACTTGTAAGCACTATGGAAAAGTTAATTGCCGGGTTTGATGAAAAACTCTTATTAAATATTTCGTGGAATGGAAAGTTGCCAGTAACGGATAATGTAGAAGTGGAGTTTAATGAAGAAAAGATAATGGAATTTTTAAAGAGGGTAAATTTAGAATTAATTTCTTTGAAGCTTATTAACCGAAAAATTAATTTTCCAGGCTTAATTACGAATTTTAAAGATAAAGGAAGTTTTCTAAAGCTCTTAAAGGATAATTTGGAGGAAGGGTTTTGGGAACAATTTGCCTTAAAGCAAAAGGTAAAAAAAGAAATTCTGGCCTTACATTTTTTGATTTTAAGAAGAAAAATGTTAAGGGAGTTAAGTAATGCAATACAAAATAACCAATCAAATCACCAAAACTGTCCTACCTGTGGTACTTTACCGGGTTTTGCTGCGATTACACCTACCGGAGAAAGAATTCTTTTTTGTTTAGAATGCCAGACTCAGTGGCGTTATTATCGCTTAGGCTGCCCAAAGTGTGGCAATAAGTTCCATGAGGATTTCATCGAAATTCATCCCGAAGGCCAAGAAGAAACCCCTTACTTTGGTGAAGTTTGCAAAAAATGTGGAAGCTATTTAAAAACCAAAAAACTAAAAAGTAATGAAGAAAAAATTAATCCCAATCTTGAGGATGTGGAAAGCCTTTTTCTCGATTATCTTATCCCAAAGAAAATAAATTATTAAAAAAATTTAGGAAGTTTGTTAAAATAAAAGAGTAAAGGGGGTTTTGGTATGGAGGAAGAAATCAAAAATGAAGTAATCAGGGCGGCTAAAGACGGAAAGCTTCCCTGCAAAGTAGCTTTGGAGTTAGCCAACCGCTTAAATGTTCCGCCCAAAAAAATAGGTGATGCTGCTAATGAACTAAAAATAAAAATTTCAGCCTGTCAGCTGGGCTGTTTTAAATAAACGGTGACGTCATATGAAAGAACTTTTAAATTTAATTACTCCGGAAGAAGCATTAAAGCTCTTAAAAAGTAATTTTAAAGTGTCGTTAAAAGCTACTGAAATAGAACTCTCCCAGGCTTTTGGCAAAATTTTAGCAGAGCCGGTAAAAGCCCTGGAAAATATACCTCCATTTTCTCGCTCTACGGTTGATGGTTATGCGGTTTTTGCGGAAGACACTTTTGGCGCAACGGAAACTTTTCCTGTACTATTAAAGCTAAAAGGCGAAATAGGAATGGGGGAGGTTCCGGAATTTGCTCTGGGACCCGGGGAAGCGGTGCGGATTTTTACCGGTGGGGCCCTGCCGGAAGGGGCCGATAGTGTAGTGATGGTCGAGCATACCGAACTGTTTGACTCCGAAACTGTTTCGGTTTTAAAACCGGTGGCACCGGGAGAAAATGTTATTGCCGCGGGAGAGGATTTTAAAGAAGGGGAAGTGGTTTTGGAAAAGGGGACGAGAATTCGTCCTCAGGAACTTGGGGTTTTGGCTGCGCTGGGTTACAGCAAGGTTACCGTTTATAATTCTTTAAAAGTAGGAATTATTTCTACCGGTGATGAACTGGTTCCGGTGGAAACCAAGTTAAAACCGGGACAAATTCGGGATACCAATGCCTATCTTTTGGTGGGAAGAATTCTTGATTTAGGGATGCAACCGGTGTATTTTGGCATAGTCCCCGATAGATTTGAAGAGCTAATTAAAGCAATCCAGGCAGCCCTCCTGGAAACCGATATCGTTCTTTTATCCGGCGGTACTTCCATGGGGGTAAAGGATATGGTAGTGGATGCTATAAATAGCCTGGGGACTCCCGGGGTTTTATTCCATGGTCTTGCCATAAAGCCCGGAAAACCCACCATAGGCGGAGGTATCAACGGCAAACCTATTCTTGGTCTTCCCGGCCATCCCGCTTCAGCTTTAATGGTTTTTGAGCGAATCGGTGTGCCCTTTTTACGCTATCTTTCCGGGTTAAAAAGTAGCTATCAGCCCCGGGTAAAAGCCACCTTAACTTTAAATCTTCCTTCCAAAACCGGTCAGGAAGATTTATACCGGGTAATGTTAATCCAGAAAGAACAGGGCTATTTAGCCACTCCAATTTTAGGCAAGTCGGGATTAATAAATACCTTAACCCGGGCTGATGGTTATGTAATGGTGCCGTTAGATATTGAAGGGCTGCATGCCGGGGAAGAAGTGGAAGTTATTTTGTTTTAGGGGGTTTAGAGAAATTGGCCTTTTATTTAAACCAGGTACCTTTTGAAGAGGCATGGGAAAATTTCGAAAGCGAACTTTTAAATGTTAATTTTTTTCATCCCCGGGAAGAAGAAATTGAAACCGTTTTGGCGGTGGGACGGATAACTTGTGAGCCGGTTCTGGCCAAGCGTTCCAATCCTCATTTCAATGCCTCGGCGGTGGATGGTTTTGCCGTCAAGGCTAAAGACACCTTTTATGCCCGGGAGACAAGTCCAATTTTATTAAAAATCGGTGAGTCATGTATAAGGGTTGATACCGGAGACCTTATCCCCGAAGGATTTGATGCGGTAATTATGGTGGAAGATGTCCTTTATCCAGAACCTGGAGTGATTTCGGTAATTAAACCGGTAACTCCCGGAACAAATATCCGTTTTCTTGGGGAAGACTTTAATGAGGAGGAAGTTTTGCTACCGGCTTTTGCCAAGGTGAAGCCTGCTGACATTGGGGCCCTTCTGGCGGGCGGAGTAAAGACGCTTAAAGTGTTAAAAAAATTAAAAGCTCTTTTTATTCCTACCGGCGATGAAATAATCCCGTTTACAGAAACGCCAGAGCCCGGGCAAATTCCCGATACCAACTCTTCCTTTATTAAAGCTGTTCTTGCCGAATACGGGTATGAAACTTCCATTCATCCTATTGTCAAAGATGACCCGGAGCTTTTGTATAAGACGGTAAAGGATAATTTAGAGAAATACGACGTAATAATTATTAATGCCGGCTCTTCGGCCGGACGGGACGATTATGCTGCTAAAGTGATTGAACGTTTGGGGCGGGTTTTAGTCCATGGCCTTGCTACCAAACCCGGTAAACCAACCATTTTAGGAATTGCCGGAAATAAACCGGTAATCGGACTTCCTGGTTTTCCCTTATCGGCTTATTTGGTCTGTGAAATAATCTTAAAACCTCTGGCGGAAAAGTATTACAAAAATAAGTTTCACGACTATGGCAAAATTAAAGCAACATTAACTAAAACTTTAATATCTACCACCGGAGTAGATGATTTTGTCTGGGGAAAAGTGAGCCGGGTAGCCGGCAGGTATTGTTTTACACCCTTATCTCGCGGAGCCAGTGTCAGCTCCACTCTTTTAAAAGCCAATGCTTTACTCAGGATTCCTCGCTTTTCCGAAGGGTATAAAGAGGGAATGGAAATCGAAGTAACCCTTAAAGAACCACCGGCGGAAGTGGACCAATACCTGACCGTTACCGGAAGTCATGATCTTTTACTGGACCTTATAGATTCTTTCTTACGGGAAAAATACGGAATTAAACTTAGTTCTTCACATGTTGGAAGCTTAAACGGTATTGTGGCAATTGAAAAAAATTACGCTAAGCTTGCCGGGGTGCATTTATTAGATCCGGCAACGGGGGATTATAATCAAAGTTATGTGGAAAAAAGACTAAAAGGTTATGTTCTTATAAATTTAAGTTTACGGGAACAGGGTTTAATCGTTGCCCGGGGAAACCCCAGGAAAATTTCCGGTCTTGCCGATTTAGTAAAACCAGGGGTTACCTTTGTCAACCGGCAAAAAGGCTCCGGAACCCGGGTGTTTTTGGATTACCTGTTAAATAAAGAAAACATCAACCCCCGTCAGATTTCCGGATATGATCGGGAAGAATACACCCACCTGGCGGTGGCGGCGAAAGTAAAAAATGGCCTTGCCGATTGCGGGTTGGGAATTTATGCTGCTGCTAAAATCTTTGACCTGGATTTTATTCCGTTAGGAGAAGAACGGTATGACCTTTTGCTGCGGGAAGATACTTTGGAAGATCCGCAGGTTAAGAAATTGTTAGAGGTAATAACCAGTGAAGAATTTAAAAAAGAAGTAGAAAGAATAGGCGGATATAAAACTACGCTAACAGGACAAATTGTGGGGAAAGGATAGGATTATGGAGATAGTAAAAAAAAGAAACATTATTCGTTATTTTGATGGACGCCTGGAAGAAAAAGAAGATTTACTGGTGGATGAAGCGCCTCTTACCATTTATTTTAACGGGGAAGAACTGGTAACCCTGCTCTGTACTCCGGAATACCAGGATGAATTGGCCGTAGGTTTTTTAGCGGCGGAAGGATTAATCAATCGCCGGGAAAACTTGGAGAAAATTACCGTTGACCGGGAGCAGGGGCTGGTGTACGTGGAGTATAAGGGAAATGCCCGGCGGGGGGAACTATTTTTAAAACGGTACATTACTACCGGTTGCGGTAAGGGAACTACTTTTTACAATGCTTTGGACCCGGTGTCTTTAAAACCGTACCGGGGAAACGTGCGGGTTTCTGCAGAAAAACTTTTTGCTTTAATGAAAGAAATGCAGCGCCGTTCCGAACTGTACCTTACTACCGGTGGGGTGCACAGTGCGGCGTTATGCGATGCTGAAAAAATTTTATTGTTCCGGGAAGATGTAGGTCGCCACAATGCTGCCGATAAAATTATGGGATATGCCTTTTTAAACGGCATTAATTTAGATGATAAAATCTTTCTTACCTCCGGCCGCATTTCTTCGGAGATAATTTTAAAAGTTGCCAAAATGGGCATCGGGATGATTGTTTCCCGCTCGGCCCCAACGGAACTGGCTCTTAAGCATGCCGAAGAGTTAAATTTAACCGTGGTGGGTTTTGTCCGGGCGGGCCGCTTAAATATTTATACCGGCAGGGAAAGAATTTTATTATAAAAAGAGGAAATTTGGGGTCTTTGGTCGAATTATTATTACAAAAAAATAAGCTGCTCCGAGTATTTTCACCTAAAGCATTAGGCCATGGTGAAAATACCGCAGGGTACCTTAGGGAAACCGGGGTGCCTCCCGTTTTGGAAAGGAGTTATCAAAGCGCCTTTTTAAAACGGGGCGCTTTTAATTTTAGGAGGCTAAAGAAATGCTTGATTCTTTTAACCGGGAAATAAATTATTTGCGGATTTCGGTTACCGACAGATGTAACCTTAACTGTTTTTACTGTAAACCCGGAAATTTTCAAGAATTTTCGCCGGGAGATATTTTAACCTTTGAGGAAATTTTAGAGGTGGTTCAGGCTTTTTTACCTTTGGGCTTAAAAAAAGTGCGGATTACCGGCGGCGAGCCATTGGTTAGAAAAAATCTTTTATATTTAATAGAAAATATTGCAGCTTTACCGGGTATCGATGACTTAGCCCTCACTACCAACGGTATCTTGTTTCCCCGCTACGCTCAAGATTTAAAAAGTGCTGGGCTTTCGCGGGTAAACTTTAGCCTTGATAGCTTGAATCCGGACAAATTTCGCTCGATTACCGGCGGCGGCGAGTTAAAAAATGTGCTGGAAGCCATAAATCTTGCCCTGGAATTGGACCTTACTCCGGTAAAAATAAATACGGTTTTATTAAGAGGTATTAATTTAGACGAAATCGATGCTTTCGTGGATTTTATCTTTCGCTATCCGGTGCACTGGCGGTTTATTGAACTTATGCCATTAAATGACCGGGAAAAGTGGCAGCGGCAATTTGTTTCGGTGAAAGAAATCTTGGAAATCATCTCAGCCAAATACAAACTAATTCCGGGGAAAACGGTGGGTGGCGCGGGGCCGGCCCGCTATTATGAAGTGCCGGGAGCATTGGGAACGATTGGGGTAATTTCTCCCCTGTCCAATCATTTTTGTGAATACTGTAATCGCCTCAGGCTTACCTCTACCGGTAAGTTAAGGCTTTGTCTGGCCAAAAACCAGGAAGTTGATATAAAAAGCCTTTTACGGTCCGGGATTTCGCAAGAGGAGTTGACCGGAGTTTTGCGGGAGGCAATTTTAAGAAAACCCAGGGCCCATGAGTTTGGCGATAAGGACTTTTTAGGAACAATGGCCAACATAGGAGGTTAATGCGATGGAACTTACCCACTTTAATGAAGAAGGACGGGCGCGAATGGTGGAGGTGACCGAAAAGCAAGAAACGGTACGGACAGCGGTAGCTGCCGGAGAAATCACCATGCGCCCGGAAACTTTAGAACTGATTTTAGATAAAAAGGTCGCTAAAGGGGACGTGCTGGCGGTAGCGCAGGTGGCCGGGATAATGGCGGCCAAAAAAACCGGTGATTTAATTCCGATGTGCCACCCTTTAAACTTAACCGGAGTGGACATAAGTTTTACTATTAAAATGCCCGATACCATTGAAGCAAAAGCTAAAGTTACCTGTGTGGGCAAAACCGGGGTTGAGATGGAAGCGTTAACTGCCGTTTCCGTGACCCTTCTTACTATCTATGATATGGTGAAAGCCGTAGAAAAAGGCATGGTGATAAAAAATATCCGGCTTTTAGAGAAAACCGGTGGTAAGAGCGGCGATTATAGAAGGGAGGAATAAAAGTGGGCAGAGTGGTAGCGGTTAATATCAGCGAGAAAAAAGGAATGCGCAAAAAAAATATTGAGCGGGCATATTTAAGGGAAAACCACGGCATTGAAGGGGATGCCCATGCCGGGGACTGGCACCGGCAGGTAAGTTTGCTGGCCGTAGAAAGCATTCAAAAAATGCGGGATTTAGGCCTTAAGGTTAATCCCGGGGATTTTGCCGAAAATATCACTACCGAAGGGGTGGACTTATTAAGTCTTCCTGTCGGGACCAAAGTAAAAATTGGCGAGGCCTTAACGGAAGTTACGCAAATAGGTAAAGTCTGTCACACCCGCTGTGCTATCTACTATCAGGCCGGTGATTGCGTGATGCCCAAAGAAGGCATCTTTGTCAAAGTATTAAAAGGCGGGGAAGTTAAGGTTGGGGATCCGGTGGAGGTAATTGACCATGATTAAAGTGGGCGTTCTTACTTTAAGCGATAAGGGTTCTCGGGGAGAGCGGGAAGATAAAAGCGGCCAGGTCATCAAGGAAATGGTCCGGGAGATTGATGGGGTGGTGGTGAAGTATGAAGTTATCCCCGATGAGTACGAATTAATCGTTAAAACCTTAATTTCCTGGTGCGACGAAGAAAAGTTAGATTTAATCCTGACCACCGGTGGTACGGGTCTATCTCCCCGGGATGTGACTCCAGAAGCTACTAAAGCCGTAATTACCCGGGAAGTGCCGGGAATTCCCGAAGCGATGCGCATGGCTTCACTGGCCAAAACCAACCGGGCCATGCTTACCCGGGCGGTAGCGGGCACCCGGGGTGGTACGTTAATCATCAACCTTCCCGGTAGTCCCAAAGGAGTGCGGGAAAACCTGGAAGTAGTCTTACCGGTAATCCCCCATGCCCTGGAAATCCTGCAGGCCCGGGGCGGCGAATGCGGCCAACCCTGAACACCGATTGCAGGGACGGTTCTTTTTTTAGGCGTTTAGACGCAAATATCGGAACCGTCCCTGTTTTTGCTGTTTGGACGTTTAAAATTGGGACCGGCATTGTGTATAAAACAGGTAATCCTGGGAAAAGATTTATTAATAGATTGACGTAAGGATATACGGTTGAAAAAGCAGGTATAATGGGTAAAAAACGAAAGATTGGAAAAAATAATCCAGAAAAATTGGCATAAATCAAGGAATATGCCCAAAATATTCCTTAATTAAAAATTTGCTTTTCGCCGGTTCTCTTTATATTATAATACTTGGTATTAGCACTCTATTGAAGTGAGTGCTAACAATACATAAGAAAAAATTACTTTAAAGGAGGGGTTATCGTGTTCAGACCGCTTCATGACAGGGTTTTGGTAAAACCACTTCCCAGCGAAGAGGTGACCAAGAGCGGGATTGTAATTCCTGACACTGCCAAGGAAAAACCCCAGCAAGGGGAAGTAAAAGCCGTGGGTTCCGGTCGGATTTTAGAAAACGGCGAGCGGGTACCCATGGAAGTAAAAGTTGGTGACCGGGTATTTTACAGCAAGTATGCCGGTACCGAAGTGAAAATTGATGGTGAAGAGTATTTAATCTTACGGGAAAGCGATATCCTCGGGATTTTAGAATAAAAAACACAAAAAAAGGAGGGGTATAAATGGCTGGCAAACAAATATTATTTAGAGAAGATGCCCGGAGAGCTTTAGAAAGAGGCGTAAACGCTCTTGCGGATGCGGTAAAGGTTACTCTTGGTCCGAAAGGCCGTAACGTTGTTTTAGAAAAGAAATTTGGTTCACCGCAAATTATTAACGACGGTGTTTCCATTGCTCGGGAAATTGAGCTTGCTGACCCTGTAGAAAACATGGGGGCGCAGCTTGTAAAAGAAGTTGCTACCAAAACCAACGATGTAGCCGGTGACGGTACTACCACCGCTACCGTTTTGGCTCAGGCTATCATTCGGGAAGGCTTAAAGAACGTTACTGCCGGTGCCAACCCGATGATTTTACGGAAAGGTATTGAAAAAGCTGTTGCCAAAGCGGTAGAAGAAATTAAGGCTATTGCCAAGCCGGTAGAAACTTCCGAAGCTATTGCCCAGGTTGCTGCAATTTCTGCTAACGACGAGGAAATCGGTAAGCTAATTGCTGAAGCAATGGAAAAAGTGGGTAAAGACGGGGTTATCACCGTAGAAGAGTCCCAGGGTCTTGGCACTACCTTAGAAGTAGTTGAAGGTATGAGCTTTGACCGGGGTTACATTTCTCCTTACATGATTACCGACCCCGATAAGATGGAAGCTATTTTAAACGATCCTTACATCCTCATCACCGATAAGAAGATTTCCGCGATTGCTGACTTACTGCCGATTTTAGAAAAAGTTGTGCAAACCGGTAAGCCCCTTTTAATCATTGCTGAAGATGTCGAAGGGGAAGCTCTTGCTACCCTGGTTGTGAACAAACTGCGCGGTACCTTGACCTGTGTCGCTGTAAAAGCTCCCGGCTTTGGTGACCGGAGAAAGGCTATGCTTGAAGATATCGCCATCCTCACCAACGGCCAGGTGGTAAGCGAAGAGCTTGGCTTTAAGCTCGAAAATGCTACCCTTTCGATGCTCGGTCGGGCTAAGCAAGTCCGGGTTAAGAAAGAAGAAACCATCATTGTTGGTGGTCAAGGTTCTCCGGAAGCTATTGAAAAGCGGATTGCTCAAATCAAGAAGCAAATCGAAGAAACCACTTCCGACTTTGACCGGGAAAAATTACAGGAGCGTCTGGCTAAGCTTGCCGGTGGCGTAGCGGTAATCCAGGTGGGTGCTGCTACCGAAACCGAAATGAAAGAAAAGAAACTCCGCATTGAAGACGCTTTGAACGCTACACGGGCAGCGGTGGAAGAAGGTATTGTAGCTGGTGGTGGCACAACCTACATCCACATCATTAAGGCTTTAGAAGAGCTTGAAAAGACCGCTACCGGCGATGAAAGAACCGGTATCGCCATTGTCCGGAAAGCTTTAGAAGAACCCTTAAAGCAAATTGCTATTAACGCTGGCCTTGAAGGTTCGGTCATCGTTGAAAAGGTTAAGACCTTACCGGTAGGCCATGGCTTCAACGCTCTGACCGAAGAATATGTTGACATGATAGCTGCTGGTATTGTTGACCCGGCTAAGGTCACCCGGAGTGCTTTACAAAACGCTGCCTCCATTGCTGCTATGCTCCTCACCACGGAAGCTTTGGTGGCTGAAAAGCCGGAAAAAGAAAAGAAAGGCCCAGACATGCCCAACATGGACATGATGTAAAAGCTTATAACCGGAGCGTAAAGGCTCCGGTTTTTTTATGGATTAAAAACATAATAGTTGACAGGATTAGTAGGAATTAATATAATGGGTTTAGAAGGACAATACTAAAATGAGGTGATTTTAATGCGAATTTACGAAGATATTACCCAGCTTATCGGCAAGACCCCGTTATTGAAATTAAAAAGAGTTACCAGAGGTGTGAAAGCAACAGTTGTGGCCAAGCTTGAGTATTTTAACCCTGGAGGTAGTGTTAAGGACCGTATCGCGTTTAATATGATTAAAGCTGCTGAAGAACAGGGGCTTTTAGATAAGGATACCGTCATTATTGAACCTACTTCTGGCAACACCGGGATCGGCCTTGCGATGGTGGCCGCAGCCCGGGGTTATCGTTTAATTATTACCATGCCCGAAACCATGAGTGTGGAGCGGCGAATGCTTTTAAAAGCTTACGGGGCGGAAATAGTTCTGACTCCAGGAGAGCTTGGAATGACCGGTGCGGTAAACAAAGCCCTGGAACTGGCTAAAGAATTTCCCAAAGCTTTTATTCCGCAACAGTTTGAAAACCCGGCTAATCCGGAAATCCACCGGAAAACAACGGCAATAGAAATCTGGGAAGATACTGATGGTCAGGTGGATATTGTGGTGGGTGGTGTTGGGACCGGAGGTACCATTACCGGAGTAGGAGAGGTTCTTAAAGCCAAAAAACCGGAAGTAAAAATTATAGCGGTGGAGCCGGCAGATTCACCGGTATTATCGGGAGGTAAACCCGGACCTCATAAAATTCAGGGAATTGGTGCGGGTTTTGTACCTAAAGTATTTAACAGGGACGTGGTGGATGAGATTATTCAGGTAGAAAGTGATGATGCTTTTGCTATGGCTAAAAAAATTGCAAAAGAAGAAGGGGTACTGGTGGGTATTTCTTCCGGTGCGGCTCTCTGGGCAGCGTTAGAAGTGGCCAAAAGACCGGAAAATGAAGGGAAACTTATCGTGGTTGTCTTACCCGATACCGGCGAACGTTACCTGTCCACACCCCTGTTTAGCTAACCCTCAAGCTTTCAAAGAGGGGGCTCTAAGATGGAGTGTGATATCATTACTACTGATTACGGTTATGTAGCCATTGCAGTTTCGGAGAAGGGGGTTTATGCAGTCTCCCTTCCTAAAGCTACTCCGAAAGCTGCCTTAGAGGAAATTGGCGTAGAGGTAAATCCTGTAAAATCCGAATTATTTTGTCGAACTGCCGAATTATTAAAGCGCTATTATGCCGGTGAGAAAGTGGATTTTTCTTCCTTGCCCCTTGATATAAGCTGGGCTTCGCCTTTTGCCCGCAAAGTCTATGAAAAGCTTCGAAAAATCCCCTACGGGGCAACCGTTTCCTATGGTGAATTAGCAGGTCTTTCGGGAAACCCGAAAGCGGTCCGGGCGGTAGGACGGGCCATGGCCACCAACAAAATTTCGGTAATAATCCCCTGACATCGAGTCCTGGCTGCCGGCGGCGGCCTGGGAGGATTTGCCGGGGGATTACCCTTAAAAGAAAAAATGCTTAAAATGGAAAAGCAGGCGTTATAACCTGCTTTTTATCTTTCTTTTTCCAAATTTAGCTGGTTATATTTTTGCAAGTCGGCAACTCTAATTTTGTAATCAACAATAGTGGGCTTAAAAATGGGGAATGGTAATACTCCATCCACTAAACTTCTCATAAACGTAGCGGTTCCAACAAGAAACCAGATAAAAATAAACTCTCCTGACATCCCAGCCGGAATTTGACATTTCTTTGCCTCCTTTGGCTCTTTTTTTAAACATTCGACAAAAAGATAAATTTACCTTGTGGTAAAATAAAAATATCTGGATTGATTGAGCTTGCTGACCAGCGGCTTTATCAAGCCAAAAATACTGGGAGAAATCAGTTATATGCTAATTTTGGAGGTATCCTAAAAATGAATTGTCCGAAGTGTGGAACTGAAGGTATTAAAGTTTTTGCCGAAACGGTGTTTAATCTTTTAAAAGATGAAGAAAAAGAACGGTTTCAGGATGGTTTATACTTTGCCTGTACCAATCCTTCTTGTCCGGTAGCTTATTTCGGGGAAAAGACTTTTGAGGTAGATTTAATAAAAACTACTCTCTGGTATAAAGATGAGGGCGATGCCGTTTATCTATGCTACTGCAAGAAAGTTTCTCGCGGGGAAATCAAGAAAGCTTTCAGGCAGGTTGGTCCGGACTTAAAGGCAATTCTGGCCCTAACGGGAGCCTGTGGCGGTGGAAAATGCCGCACCGAAAACCCCCTTGGCCGTTGTTGTCATTCGGTAATAGAGCAATATGTGGAAGAATTAAAAAAAACTTTAGCTTAGGGATATTACCTGCTAACCTTTTCTTAACGTAAATCCTTTTTGCCCGGTTTTTACTGAGTAAAAGCTTGACATAAATATTTATTTAGTAAATAATTTATAACGTAAAATATTTATAAACTTAAAAAGGAGTTGATGAATATTAACGAAGAACTAAAACAAAAGCTTACCGAAGAGCTGGTGCGTACGGTGATTCAGTTTAAAAAAGGGGACGGATTTCACGGGCAACGTTTTGGGATTAAAAAAAGTGAATTAATCTTACTTGCCACCATGCGGGAGATGTGCGGTGAAGGCATTGATGGAGTAAAAGTTTCTGATTTAAGCCAGCGGCTTAATATCACTCCGGCAGCGGTAACCCATATGTTAAATTCCCTGGAAGAAGGGGGATATATTGAACGCATTCGCGACGCAAAAGACCGGCGTATAGTCATGGTAAGACCCTCGGCAAAAGGGAAGGAAATTTTAGAACAGGGGAAAAAGGAGATTCTAAAAAGATTTTCTGGCTTGGTGGAATATTTAGGAGAAAAGGACACCAGCGAGTTAATCAGGCTTTTAAATAAAGCAAGCTATTACTTTAGAGAGGTGGCAAGATAAAATGGACCAGAATTCCAGAAGAAACATTTTACTAATTGGTTTAATCCTCGGGATGTTTTTTTCAGCACTGGACCAAACGGTGGTCGGCACTGCAATGCCGCGGATTATAGGAGAGCTCGGGGGGCTTGATATTTTAGCCTGGGTTACTACTGCATACATGTTAAGTTCTACCACCTTTGTGCCTATAGCTGGAAAACTTGCCGATATCTACGGCCGGCGGATAATGTATGTTACCGGTCTTGGCCTTTTTATGCTGGGATCCGCGCTGTGTGGAACCAGTGAAAATATGACCCAGCTTATTATTTACCGCGGTCTTCAGGGCATTGGTGGAGGAATCTTGATGCCCATGGCAATGACGATTGTAGGCGACGTTTTTCCGCCGGATAAACGGGGCAAATGGCAGGGGGTAATGGGGGCCTTATTTGGATTGTCATCAATTGTAGGTCCTTCCCTTGGGGGCTGGATTGTTGACCATACCTCCTGGCGCTGGGTATTTTATATCAATTTGCCGGTAGGCATTTTAGCAGCAATTACCGTATTTATTGGCTTAAGTGGGGAAAAACGGCTTAAAGCAGAAGCTCCTATTGACTTTGCCGGGGCTTTAACCCTGATTATTGCGGTGGCATCTCTTTTACTCGGCTTAAGTTTGGGAGGTAAAGAATATCCCTGGAATTCCTGGCAAATTATCAGTCTGTTTGCTATTTCCCTGGTATTTTTATTGATTTTCTTTAGAGTGGAGAAGAGTGCCAGGGAGCCGATTTTAAGCCTGAACCTTTTTAAAAACCGGATTTTTACCGTAGCCAACCTGGTAGGCTTTTTAATGGGCTTTGGCATGTTTGGAGCAATTATGTTTTTACCGTTATTCATGCAGGGGGTTCTGGGGATTTCCGCTACCAATTCGGGCAATACAATGATTCCCATGATGTTTGCTATGGTCTTTACCAGTATTTTGGGCGGACAATTGGTTTCGAAAGTCGGTTTCAGGAATTTATTGATTACCGGAATGGCTTTAATGACTTTAGGCTTTTACTTACTAAGTACTATGACCGTTGACACCACCCGGTTAGTGGTAACTTTGTACATTATAGTTCTGGGATTAGGAATGGGACTGGTGATGCCGACCCTGACTATTGCCGTTCAGTACGCTTTCCCTTTAGAACAACGGGGAGTTGCAACGTCGGCGACCCAGTTCTTCAGGAGTATAGGCGGGACTTTTGGAGTAACCATTTTCGGGGTAGTTTTAAATCACCGCTCCATCGAACTTTTAAAGAAAGACTTTTTGCCGGTAGTTCAAAAAATCCCGGGGCTTGCGACGGGGCCCTTTGCTAATTTTTTGGAAAAAGCCAAAACCGATCCCCAGGGGTTGTTCAATACCTTACTTCGGCCGGAAGTACTGGAAAAAATACCACCTCAGCTCAAAGAAATTATCGTACCACCTTTAAAGCATGCTTTAGCTGAATCCATCCATTATGTATTTTGGGTGGCAATGTTTATAATTGTTTTTGGCATTTTTCTTAGCTTTTTCATGGAAAATATTAAGGTTGAAAAGCAACCAGGAGGAATTATCTCTAAAGAAAAACCGGTGGAAAGTGGAGCAAAATAACTGTAAATGATTAAAAGCCTCCCGCAAAACCGGGGGGCTTATTAACATCTAATGGGGGAGGTTATACTGTTGGAAAAAGCGGTAAAATCGGCGAAACCAAATTTAGGCGTGCTTTTACTCTTATCTATGGGACATTTGGTTACCGATATGGCTCAGGGAGCTTTACCGGCTTTATTACCAATATTAAAACAGGCTTTTGCTTTAAACTATGCTAAAACCAGTCTTTTAGTATTAATGTCAAATATAGCATCGTCCGTTATTCAACCTTTTTTTGGTTACATTGCCGATAGGCGTCCCGCCCGCTGGTTATTGCCTTTAGGGTGTTTGCTGGCCGGAGTTGGTGTAGCAGTCACCGGCCGTATGCCCTGGTTTTCTTTACTGTTAATTGTAGTTACAATTGCAAGCGTTGGTGTTGCGGCTTATCACCCTGAAGGCTCCCGCGTAGCCAACCTGGCCAGCGGTGTACGCAAGGGAAGGGGAATGGCTGTATTTTCGGTGGGTGGCAATTTAGGTTTTGGTTTGGGTTCGATATATATGGCCTGGCTTTTAAGCAAAGGGGGCTTAAAGGCAACGGTTTTCTTCCTTCTGCCAAGCCTTTTAATAGCGGTCCTGTTTTTGTTTTCCTGGCCGCACCTTACTTCTCTTCGGGACGAAGTGGTGGAGAAAAAAGCAAAAGGAAATGGTCAGGGGTCTGGGCAGGAGATAAAGGCTGAAAGTAAAAAAAGAACCATTGCTGCTTTTTTCCTTCTTCTTTTATTCATTGTTTTTCGTACCTGGATGCATGCGGGTCTTTATACGTACGTGCCATTGTATTATACCGATTATTTAAAAGGCGATCCCCATTTAGCAGGTTACATTGTTTCGGTATTTTTACTTGCTGGTGCCATTGGTACATTGCTGGGAGGACCACTTACGGATATTTTAGGGGCGCCGAAGGTAATGGCCGGTTCTATGGCATTACTAATTCCGCTAATTTTTTTCTTTTCCCGTACTAACAACGGTTTTGTCTACTTTGTTTTACTTGCCTTGGTTGGGGCAACTTTAATCAGTACCTTTTCGACCACGGTGGTGCTCGGGCAGCAACTTATACCCCACAGAAAAGGACTTGCCAGCGGCTTTACTATGGGTTTTGGTGTAGGCATGGGAGGAGTGGGAGTAACTTTACTTGGGGTGCTTGCTGACCACCTGGGAGTGCCGGCGGTATTTCATGTTTTAAACATCCTGGCCGTAGGAGGATTTGTCCTGGCCTTAATACTTATACGGTATTTTCCCTGGAGTTCGAAAACTATGGAGTAGTTATTTATATGAATGATTCGTAATAGCAGGAAGGTGAAGCCGTTAGATGAATTCTAATATCTTTGAGCTTGAATACCGAATTCCTTATTACGATGTAGACTATCAAAAGAGAACCCTAATCACCAGCCTCATCAATTATTTTAACGATATAGCCTTCGTCCAAAGCGAAAACTTAGGAGGAATTGCTTATTTAAGGCAAAATAATCTCGGATGGGTTCTGATGAACTGGGATATAAAAGTAGATAGATATCCAAGGTTTAATGAAAGAGTATTAGTAAGAACATCCCCGCATTCTTTCAATAAATTTTTTGCCTATAGATGGTTTGAAATATATGATAAAGATGGAATCAAAATTGCCAAGGCCAATTCCCGGTGGCTTCTAATTAATACCGAAAAAAGAAGGCCGGTAAAAATTAACGACTATCTGTACTGGATATATGGCGTGAGTTATGAAAATAATAATAATATTCTGCCGATTGAAGAACCACAAAAGCTTTTGAGTATTGATATTGAAAAGCAGTTTGAGGTAAGGTACAGTGACCTGGACTCTAATGGTCATGTCAATAATGTAAAATATGTGGTATGGGCCTTAGATACTGTGCCTCTGGAAATTATCTCAAATTATAGTCTCCAAAGGCTTAAAGTTAAATACGAGAAAGAAGTAACATATGGTAAAACTGTAAGAGTATTAACCGGAATTCTTTCTGAACAGAAAACCATTGTAATTCTCCATAAGATTGTAGATGAAGATGAAACGGAACTATGCTTTTTGGAAAGTGTCTGGTTTTTAAATGAGAAATTGAGCTAACGAGCTTCAAGCTTAATAAGACTTTCTTCGGACATAAAATTTGTCTGAAAAAGTGGAATCAAACCACCTCCGTTTGGGCAGGATAAGCCCGGAGGTGGTATTTTTGCAAAATAAAAAAATTGAAATTTTACTAAAAACAATTGAGTTATTAAAGGCAGAACTGGCTCAATTAGTAGACGAGGCAGCGGAATTAACCAATCCAGAAGTGGTAAAGAAAAGTCAGGAGTTAGACAGGATTTTAATAGAATATTATAAGCTTCTAAAAAGTATGAATAAAGAAAATACTTAAAAGATAAGCCCGGTTTAACCGGGCTTTTTAAGCTTTATTCTTTTCTGGATAATAGGTGCACAACGTATGCGCAAAAAAGGCTTCCGGGTAAAATCCCGGAAGCTTTTTTGTATACCTGGTATTGGTGCTGCTTGAGGACGGAAATAAGTATTAATATTATTGACATATGTTCATAATAAGATTATAATAAAAGATGATAATTATGAACATATGTCAAAAATAACAAAGGTGAGATAAGAGTTACCAAGAACATCTAAATGGCGATGAAAGCTGTTTATGCTGAAAATAACGTATTTTAAACCGACAGGAATTCCTTTAAAGTAGATTGATAAAATAAAACTTACCATAAAAGAATTGGAAGCCCTTCGATTAAAAAATTTAGTGTGTTTGGTGCAGGAGGAATGCGAGTAAATATGAATGTTTCTACTCACATAAAATAACCGTCCAATGCTCAGATTTCGTGGCCAAATAGAAAAGGAATTTGTTTAGATAATGGCGAATAATTGGAGAAAAAATCTAAAGAAGGAGAAAAAGGAAAAGTCTTCGAGTAAGGTTTACGGAGCTGACACTCCCCTTACCGAAGAC